>JACCVG010000231.1 GCA_013698335.1 Thermoleophilaceae bacterium | reverse complement strand
CGGCGGGGGCGGCGGCCTCCTCGCCATCGTCGGTCCCGGCGTAGGTGTCCTCCTCGGAGGCCTCGGGCTCGCGTGGCTGCTCGAGCACCAGATCGGGCTCCAAGTCGGCACCCGGGACGACGACCTCGGGGGGCTCGGCGGCCTCAGCATCCTTGCGCTTGCGCGCGGGCCGCTCGGCCGACGGCTGCTCGTCGGCGGCGGGGGGCTCTTCAGCGGGGGGCTCTTCAGCGGCGGGCTCCTCAGCGGCAGGGGCCTCTTCTGTGGCCTCGGCGGCGGGGTCCGGCTGGGGCTCAGCGGCTTCCACTTCCGGCGTCTGCTCGCCGGACTCGGGCGCCTGGTCCTGGTGCTCTTCGTCGGCCACTAGGAGATCAACTCCATCGCACGCGGCTTCTGGGCGACGTGCGGGTGATCGGGACCGGCGTAGATCTTGAGCTTGGTCAGCTGCTGGCGAGCCAGGCGGTTGCGCGGCAGCATCCCCTTGACGGCCAAGCGAATGACCTCCTCGGGGCGCCGATCGAGCATCTCCTGGAGCGTTCGGGAGCGGAGCCCGCCGGGGTAGCCCGAATGACGGTAGTAGCGCTTCTGCTCGAGCTTACGGCCCGTGACCGCGATTCGCTCGGCGTTGACGACCACGACGAAGTCGCCGGTGTCGCAGTGGGCCGTGTACTCGGGCTTGCGCTTACCACGCAGCGCGTCGGCGATCTGCGTGGCGAGCCGGCCCAGCGTCTGGCCGGTTGCGTCGACGACCAGCCAGTCGCGCTGTCGGGTGTTTGGGGTGGCTACGTAGGTCTTCATGGGCAAGAGAGATGGCCGGGCACTCGCCCAGCGACAGCCGCCGCCGCAAGGACGGAGCGGCCGCGTATGTTGACACAAGCCGGCCGCCGGCATGCCCCTGAGTCCGCTGAACCGCTACTTGGGGGATCGGGCGTGTTTATACTGGCGCGAGTTTGTCTAAGCCTGCCTAGTCCTCTCCCGCCACGCGAGAGGGGAACGGGGGAACCGAGTCGGAGGCCGCGAAATGGTCTCCGAGGGGCGAATCGGGCGGGGTCGAGCGACCTTCCGCCGGTAGCGCACTCTTTCCGCGCGAGTCCGTCAGCTAACCCCGGAGGCCCAGCAAAGAGAGGCATGAGACCTTGAAGCCACAGCCGTCCGTTCGAAATCTGCGCGTGCTGGTCGTATTCGCGATGGCGCTGGTCTGCATCGCGATCGGTGTCGGCCTGGCTGCGAGCGCCCAAGCTCAAACCGAGACAACGCCGTCCTTAGATCCCGCGCCCAGCGCCGGGAAAGAAGCCGGGACGCCGGCAGGCGCGGCCAAGCAGAGGTCCGAGCTCGACCCCGCTTTCGGCGATCAGGATCCGGACGGGGACGGATCGGTCGGCGACTTCGAGCCGAATCCCGACGACCGGGACCGGGACCGGGACCGGGACCGGATCGACCTCGACGATGCCAAGGCCCCCTCGATCCGCAGCTCGGTCAATCGGAAGGCGTTCTTCGACAGCGATCGCCCCGCACGCCTCAAGTTCGAATTCGATTACGAGGACGAGGAGTACTTCAGGGAGCACGACATCGAGGCGAAGGTCGAGGTCAAGCGGCGCAAGTCCGGCGAAGTCCTCGAGCGCTCGACCCTCAAGGTCAACGACTCGGCCCAGCGCGAGGTCAAGTGGAACGGCGTCGAGAAGGGCAAGCTCGCCAAGCCCGGTCGCTACCAGTTCGAGCTGACACCGCTCGTCGACGGCGACGCCGTCAAGATGCGCAATAAGCGGGCTCCGGCGCCGGGTGGCAACTTCAACTTCTACACCCACCAGTTCCCGATCGACGGCAATCACGACTACGGGGAGAAAGCAGCGCGATTCGGCCCGCGCGGTGGACGAAAGCACCTCGGACACGACGTCTTCGCCAAGTGCGGCACGCCGCTTGTGGCCGCTCGCGGCGGCAAGATCCAGGCAAACCAGTTCCAAGAATCGGCCGGCTTCTACGTCGTGATCGACGGCGAGGAGACCGACGAGGACTACGTCTACTACCACATGAAGAAACGGTCCAAGCTGAAGTCCGGGGATAAGGTCAAGACCGGCCAAGTGATCGGCAAGGTCGGCGATACGGGCAACGCGTTCGGCTGCCACCTGCACTTCGAGCGCTGGACCAAGCCCGGCTGGTTCGAGGGCGGCAAGGCCTACGACCCGCTGGACTCCCTAAAGAGCTGGGACAAGTACTCCTAGACGATTACTCCCACTCGATCGTTCCGGGTGGCTTTGACGTGACATCGAGAACGACGCGGTTTACGGCGGGGATCTCGTTGATCATGCGCGAGGAGATCTTCTCGATCAGATCGTAGGGCAGCCGTGCCCAGTCGGCGGTCATCGCGTCGTCGCTCGTCACCGCGCGGACGACAATCACGTGGCCGTAGCTGCGCTCGTCACCCTGGACCCCGACGGTTCGGACGTCAGCGGGGAGTACGCAGAACGACTGCCAGAGGTTGCGGTAGAGCCCGGCCGCCTTGATCTCGTCCATCAGGACCCAGTCGGCGTCGCGCAGGATGTCGAGCCGCTCCTTGGTGATCTCCCCGCCGACGATCCTGATGCCTAGACCGGGTCCCGGGAAGGGCTGGCGCCAGACCAGCCGATCGGGCAGCCCGAGCTCGGATCCGACCTGGCGCACCTCGTCCTTGAACAAGCCGCGCAGAGGCTCGACCAGGTCGAACCGAAGATCCTCGGGCAGACCGCCGACGTTGTGGTGGGACTTGATCGTCGCCGCGCCGGTCCCTCCGCCGGATTCGATCACGTCCGAGTAGAGCGTCCCCTGGACGAGGAACTTCGGATCGCCGAGCTTGGCCGCCTCCTCCTCAAAGACGCGGATGAACTCGGCACCAATCACCTTGCGCTTGGCCTCCGGCTCGGTGATGCCGGCCAGCCGAGCGAGGAACCGCTCCTCGGCGTCGACGGCGACGAGCGGAACCTTGAAGTGGTCGCGGAAGGCGGCGATCACCTGATCCCCCTCCCCCTTGCGCATCAGGCCGTGATCGACGAACACGCAGGTCAGCTGGTCGCCGATCGCGCGGTGCACGAGCAGCGCGGCGACCGAGGAATCCACCCCTCCGGACAGCCCGCAGACAACCCGCCCGTCGCCGACGCGGGCACGGATGTCGGCGATCTGCTCGTCAATCACCGACGCCGGGCTCCAGTCGAGGTCGCAGCCGCAGGCACCCCCGAGGAAGGTCGTCAGGATCTCAGTCCCGTGCGGGGTGTGGACGACCTCGGGATGGAACTGGATTCCGTAGAGACCGCGCTGCACATCCTCGATCGCCGCTACCGGCGACTCGCTCGAAGAGGCCAGGGCGGTGAACCCCGGCGGCGGCTGGAAGACGGTGTCGCGATGGCTCATCCAGCAGGCCTGCTCGGCAGGCAGCCCGGCCAGCAGACAGCCGGGCTCGATCACGGTCAGCCGCGAGCGACCGAACTCGCCGACCTCTGCCGCTTCGACCCGTCCGCCGAGCGAGAGCACCATCGCCTGCATCCCGTAACAGATGCCCAGCACCGGAATGCCGAGCTCGAGCAGCTCGGGCCGTAGCCGCGGGGCGTCCTCGGAGTAGACCGAAGCCGGGCCGCCGGAGAGGATCAGCCCGCGCGGTTTGCGCCGCTTGATCTCCTCGAGCGGGACGTGGTGGGGCAGCAGCTCGGAGAAGACCCCGCACTCGCGGACGCGACGCGCGATCAGCTGCGAGTACTGACCACCAAAGTCCAGCACGACCACTTCCTGCTCGGTCGTACTCACGGGTCCGGCGGTTCCTCCCGGCGCTCGACCGCGCCCGAGGACGCCACTACTCAGTGGCGGCCAGGTCGCCGGCGGCGTCCAGCTCGGGCGACGTACCGTTGCCGGCAGTCGATCCGTTGCCGTTCCCGTTGGAGACGGGAGCCGCAGCAGCACCGGTGCTCCCCATGCCGACCGCCTGCTCGCGCTGGAGCTGCTTGCCCTCGCTCTGGAGCGCGGGCGCGACCATCACCTCGGCGCGGTGGAAGGACGGAATGTCCTCGTAGCCACAGGTGGCCATCGAGGTCCGCAGGCTGCCCATCAGGTTGAAGGTGCCGTCGTTCTCGTGCGCGGGGCCCATCAAGATCTGCTCGAGCGAGCCGTTCTGCGTGGTCTTCACACGCGCGCCGCGCGGCAGCGTCGGGTGGAAGGTCGCCATTCCCCAGTGATAGCCGTGGCCGGGAGCCTCGTAGGCGCGCGCCAAGGGACTAGCGATCATCGCCGCGTCGGCGCCGCAGGCGAAGGCCTTCGAGAGATCGCCGCCGTTGCGCATTCCACCGTCGGCGATCACCTTGACGTACTCGCCGGTCTCGAGCATGTGCTGGGAGCGGGCCGCCTGGACGTCGGCGATCGCCGTAGCCTGCGGGACGCCGATCCCGAGCACGCCGCGCGTCGTGCACGCGGCGCCCGGCCCGACGCCGACGAGCACGGCGACGGCGCCGGTGCGCATCAGGTGCAGGCCGGTCGAGTAGGAGGCGCAGCCGCCGACGACGACCGGGACCGGGACCTCCTTGATGAACTCCTTGAGGTTGAGCGGCTCGACGGTCGTCGAGACGTGCTCGGCGGAGATGACCGTGCCCTGGATCACGAGGATGTCGAGCCCGGCTTCCAGCGCGAGCTCGTAGTGCTCACGGACGCGCTGCGGCGTCAGCGAAGCGGCGACGACGACGCCTTGGTCCTTGATCTCCTTGATCCGCTTTGCGATCAGCTCCGGGATGACCGGCGCCTCGTAGATCCGCTGCATCTCGGCGGTCGCGTGGTCGGTCGGCAGCTCGGCGATCCGGCGCAGCTGCTCGTCGGCGTCCTCGTAGCGGGTGAAGACACCCTCGAGGTTGAGCACGCCGAGGCCGCCCAGCTTGCCGATGATGCCGGCCGTGGTTGGCGATACCACGCCATCCATGGCCGAAGCGAGCAGCGGCAGCTTGAAGTGATACGGGCCCAACGTCCAGGTTATGTCGATGTCGTCAGGGTCGCGCGTGCGCCGTGAGGGCACGATCGCGATGTCGTCGAACCCGTAGGCGCGACGGCCCTTCTTGCCCCGTCCAATCTCCACTTCCATGGCGACATCCTAAGTTCGGCGGCGGACGAATGTGCCCCGGCTTGCCGGGCAGATCAATGACCCTAGCAGCGCGTGAAGCCGAGCCCGACGCGCCGAATCCCGCTAGTTGCGGGCTACTGCGCCTAGATACGGGGACCGACGGGCGGGCGAGTCAGCTGCTCGACTTCGACGTCGGCCGCGAGCCGCTCGGCCACGCGCGGCTCGACCCGGCCGGCGCCGAAGTGCTGCGTCGATTCGGCCCCGCAGGCGACGCCGAAGCGCAGCGCCTCCGCCGAGGAACGGCCCTGGTAGCGGGCCGCGACGTAGCCGGCCAGGAACGCATCTCCCGACCCCACGCCTGCGACCGGCGTCTCGACGGGCTCGAGATGGAGCCGGTAGAGCAGGCGCGCCCCTTCGGCCGCGTCCGGGTCGCCAACGAGGGCAAGGCAGCCCGATTCCCGGGTCATGATCGCCTCGCTCGCGCCGAGCTCTAAAATTTCCCCGAGCGCGGTCAGCCGGTCGTCGTCATCCGCGAACTCATGTCCGACGAGCTCCTCGGCCTCGCGCTCGTTCGGGGTGACGATCGTCGGGTCGGCGCGCATTGCGAGGCTCATCGGCTCGCCGGCGCTGTCGATCACCGTCATCACACCGAGCTTCTTGACCTCCGCGATCAGCTCCGCGTAGAGGGTGGGCGGAGCGCCCCGAGGTAAGCTGCCGGCGAACACGCAGACTGCGGCCCCCTTCGCGAGGTAGAGCAGCTTCTCCCGGAACAGATCGAGCTCGCTTTCGCTGACCTCGGGCCCCTGCTCGTTGATCTCGGTCTGCTCGCCGGAGGTCGGGTCGATGACGGCGGTCGAGGTCCGCGACTCCTCACGAATCCGAACGAAGTCGTTCAGCACGGCCTCTTCGGTGAGTGCCTCGATGATCCGCGTACCGGTCGGGCCGCCGGCGACCCCCGTCGCGATCACCGGCTGGCCGAGCGACTTGAGCGCCCGCGCCACGTTGACTCCCTTGCCCCCGGCCATCGACTTCTGCTCGACCGCGCGGTGGCGACGACCGAGCCGGAAGTTCGGCACGGCGAGCGTCTTGTCGATCGCTGCGTTGAGGGTGACCGTGATGATCATTTGCGACGATCCTCCGGTCTACGCGAGCGACGGGTTCGGCTCCTCACGAGCACCAGTATGCCCACGACGACGGTGATCGCAACCACGATCAGCACGATTCGCCGTTGGAGGTAGAGGCCCGCGCGAGTCGAGAGCGTCGGGCCGGGCACCGGCTCGGCGGTCTGCAGCGCCACGTTGCCGCGCCGATCTCCGTCGACGAACACGCGGGCGGCGCCCACCCGGACGTCAGTGGGCAGCGGTCCCTCGAGTGGCTGGATGGGGTCGACGAGCACTTCGGGCTCGCCCTGTGCGCCGCGCGGAGCGGTCAGCGAGAACGACCGGGCGGCGATCAGGTCGACACGATCGCCTTCGTGAAACCTGATCGGCGCGCTCGCGAGGGTCTCGCCCCGCTCGATCACCTCGACCTTCCGGAAGCGCGAAAGTCCGTAGCGCAGGAGCGCGACCGTGTCGGCGTCGCGCCCGGCCTCGGTCGGCTCGCCCATCACGACGCTGATCACACGGATGCCCTTCTCCTCGGCCGACCCGACGAGGACATTGCCCGCTTCGCGCGTGAACCCGGTCTTGACGCCGTCGACGAACCCGTCCGCGACGAGTCGGTTGCGGTTCTCGATCACCCGCCGGCGGGCGCCTGTTTCGAGTTCGGCGCTCTGCCAGCCGACGATCTCGGCGAACTGTTCGTTCTCCATCAGCCGAGCCGCGAGGCTCGCGAGATCGCGGGCGGTCGAGTAGTTGCGCGCGTCGTCGAGACCGATGGGGTTGGCGTAGCTGGTGTCGGCGAGTCGGAGCTCGCGCGCACGGGCGTTCATCTGCTCAACGAACTCCTCGCGCGAGCCGGAGATCCCCTCGGCCAGGGTCACAGCCGCGTCGTTGGCGCTCTCGAGCAGCAGCGCCGCGAGCAGATCCTCGACCGACATCTGCTCACCCGGCTCGAGCCCGAGCGTCGATTCCACCGGGAGGGCCGCGTAGTCAGCGGCCTCGATCAGCTCGTCGGGCTCCGCCTGCTCGAGCGTGAGTAAGGCCGTCATCAACTTCGTCGTGCTGGCGATCGCGCGGCGGTCGTCCGCCTCCCGCTCGTAGAGAACCGCTCCGCTGTCGGCGTCGACGACGATCGCAGCGGCCGCATCGATCGACGGAGGCCTATCGCGCGCGCCGGCGCTCGAAGCCGCAACGAGCAGCATTGTGGTCGCGACGGCGAGCGTCGCCACCGCGGAGCGGTGGAGCGTCACTCCTCGGTCAGCGCGAGCTTCGTCCCCGGGGTCAGGGCGCGGGGATCGATCGACGGGTTCAGCTCCTCGATCTGCTCGACCGGAACGCCTGTCTTTGTGGCGATCCCATCGAGAGTGTCGCCCTCCTTGACCGTGTAGCTGTCCTTCTTGGGCGTTACCGGCGCCGTCGCCGTGTCCGTGCCCTTGGACTTGTTCTTGGTCGCGTTCGCAGGGGCACCCGTGTCAATCACATCCCCATCGCCACCGCCACCGAGCGAACCCGACACGACAATGAACAGCACGACCAGGAAGACGGCCAACGCGAGCGGCGCGAACACACGAGCGGACCTGCTGGAGCGGCGCTGCATGGCGGCAAGCGTACAGCGAGAAACGCTGCAAATAGGCCAGCGGGGTCTACACGAGTGCCCAGGCCGCGGCGCGTAACTGCTCGGCCGCTTCCGCGGCAGCCCGCGCCGGGTCTCCGGAGCGCGAGCGGTGAGCGTTGACGATCGAGCGCGACGCGGCAACGAGCCCGGCGGCCGGATGCGGAGCGAAGGCCGGCGCCAAGTCAGCAACCGATCCGCCCTGCACACCGACCCCCGGCAGGAGGAAGATCGCCGAGGGCATCAGCTCACGTAGGCGAGCCAGCCGGGCCGGGCGAGTGGCGCCCGTGACGGCGCCGACCGAGGAGAGCCCGCTCGCGCCGAGCCGTTCGCTTCCGAGCTCCGCCACCAGTCGGGCGAGCACTTCGTAGAGGGGTTGCTCCGGCGCGGGCAGATCCTGGAGGTCGGCGGCACCGGGGTTCGAAGTGTTGACGAGCAGGAAACAACCCGCCCCGCCGGCCTGGGCGGCCTCGATCAGCGGCTCGAGGGAGTCGCGCCCGAGCAGCGGATTGGCTGTGAAGGCGTCTGCGCCGAGCCCCGGAACGTCGCCAAACGGGCCGGGCGTCGACCCGACCAGTGCCTGCGCGTAGGCGGCGGCCGTGACCGGCACATCGCCGCGCTTGCCGTCGGCGATCACCAGCAGTCCGGCGTCGCGGGCAGCGGCGACGACTTCGGCGAGCGCCGCCCAGCCGTCGGCACCGAGCCGCTCGAAGCAGGCGAGTTGTGGCTTGACCGCGACGCAGCTAGGCCCGGCCGCATCGATCGCAGCGCGGCAATGCGCCGCGACTGCGGCCGAGGTGAGCGCGG
>JACCVG010000220.1 GCA_013698335.1 Thermoleophilaceae bacterium | reverse complement strand
CCGCGAGCCAGCGCCCGTCGCGCGAGCGGACCAGGCACAGCGCGGCGAGCGAGCCCTGGGCATCGCCCTCGACCAGCCTCAGCGACCACCTGACCGGCTGCAGCTCGAGCGCCAGCCGTCCCTCCTCGTAGGTGAAGTCGACCAGCCGTGCGGCGAGCCCGTCGTGGGAAGGGGATCCCTTCGCCGCGAGCGCGGCCACCTTTTGGTCGGCTGCCGCAGCGGCCTCGGGCGAGGCTTCAAAGGGCTCGGCGCGCCATGCGCAGCCGATCTCCTCCGGCCGCCAGGGCCCGCGCGCCAGGACAGTCGGTCCGTTCACCGGCGAGACGGTAGACGATTGATTCGGTGCGGGAAGGGCTGCGCCGGATGTTGGCGAAACCGTATGCATGGCCGGAGAGTTCGAGGCGATGATGATCCGCAAGGGCATCGGAGAGCTCCACGCGGCGCGCACCAGCTGTACGCGCTGTCGGCGGACGCCGCTTCCCGGCGAGCAGCTGCACCGTTTCGAATCGGGCCGAGTGTTGTGCGATCTCTGCCTCGCCCGGCTGCCGATCGACCAGCGCCTCCCGATGAGCAGCGAGCGGATTCGGGTCAGCGAGCGGCTCGTGCGGGTCGCCCGGCGCACGGCCTGAGGCTTGGGCGCTGGAATAGACTCGGCGGCGCCGATGCGCCCGTTCACCGTTCACGCGACGATTTCCGCGCCGCGCGAGGAGATCTACGACTACGTCGTCGATCTGGCCGGTCGCGAGGCCTACTGCGACCACTACATGAAGGACTATCGGCTCGCCCGCGCCAACACGGTCGGCGAGGGCGCTGCCGCCCGGTTCATGCTCGCCGCGCCGTTCGGCTCACAGTGGGCGGAGATCTCGATCGCCGAGTGCGACCGGCCGCGGCGGATCGCCGAGCGCAGCCGCTTCGGGCGGCTCGGCCGCAACAAGGCCGCCGTGATCTACGAGTTCCTCGCCCAGTCGGCCTCGACGACGCGCGTCGAGTTGACGGTCTGGACCGAGCCGGCGTCACCGCTTGACCGCCTGCGCGAGAAGCTCGGCTCGCGCCGCTGGCTGCGCCGCCAATCGTCGAAGTCGCTCGAGCGGTTGCGGAGCCTGTTCGAGGAGTCGGCGCAAGAGGCCAGGCCGCGGACCACGATCGCCGGATACGAGCCGCTCAAGGCACCCCGCTTCGGCGCCTGAGCTTTGCGCCCGGCGCCGGGATAGACTGCCCGCCTGATGGACCGGCGACGAATCGGAATCCTGGCCTGCGCCGCGCTGGCAGCGCTCTCGCTGACCGCTTGCGGCGGTGGAGGGGAAACCGCTGCTGAAGCCGCGGGCGCCGAGGGTGAGAGTCACGAACCCCACCGCGAGGGCCTCGCCCTGCCGCTCGACGGGGTCAACTACAACGTCTTCCTGACTCGCCAGCTCAACCTCGCCGATCCCGAGGACAGCGACTACGTGGACATCGATCCCGCGCCGCCGGGAAGCACCTACTACGGCGTCTTCATGGAGGCCTGCAATATCACCGGGGAGACGGTGACGACCGCCGAGACGCTATTCGCCGAGGACGCGCTCGGCGAGCGTTTCGAGCCGGTCGATATCGAGGAGAGCGTCTTCGCCTACGAATCGGCCGAGCTCGAGCCCGGCCAGTGCGTCCCCGCCCAGGGCAGCCTCGCCGATTACGGACCCGCCGGCGGCGCTCTGTTGGTCTTCGAGATCTCGATCAGGGCCGCCGAGAACCGGCCGCTCGTGCTGACGATCGAAAGCGAAGCTGGCCATGAGCTCCTGTTCGAGCTCGACCTCTAGAGAGCCGCAAACGGCATGAACGCGGTCGACCTGATCGTGATCGGGTTCACCTTCGTGATGGCGGTCTGGGGCTACCAGCAGGGGCTGATTGTCGGCGCACTGTCGTTGATCGGATTCGCAGGGGGAGCCTATGCGGGCTCGAAGCTCGGGCCGCTCGTGCTCGAGGACGGCGAGCAGTCGGTCTATGCCCCGCTCGGAACCCTGATCGGCGCGATCGTTCTCGGTGGCCTGTTCGCGCTCGTCGGGGAGCTGGTCGGATCGGGGCTCCGCCAGCGGCTCGGTCTGCGGACGATCGACGGGATCGGCGGCGCCCTGCTACTCGGGATCCTGGGCCTGCTGATCGCGTGGATCGGGGCAGCTGTGACCCTCGAGACGCCGTTCCTGCGCGACGTCCGGCCCGACATTCATCGCTCCGACGTCGTCGGATTCCTGAACAAGAACCTGCCCTCTTCGAAGCCGATCCTCAACCGGCTCGCCCGCTTCGACCCTTTCCCGACGATCGACGGGCCGCGCGTCAAGGTCGGCAAGCCGCCGAAGGGGATTGCCAGCGCTCCCGACGTCGTCCAGGCGGGCGGGTCGATCCTGCGCGTGCTCGGCAGCGCCTGCGGTCTGAACGTCCAGGGCTCGGGCTGGATCGCAACCGACGGCTTGATCGTGACCAATGCGCACGTAATTGCCGGTCAGCAGGACACCCAGGTCCAGATCGGCGGCGAGGGGACCCTCCACGACGCCGAGGCGATCCACTTCGATCCGCGCAACGACCTCGCGGTGCTCCGCGCGACCGGCGTCCAAGGGACGCCGCCGCTGCCGATCGACAATGCCCCGCGACCGGGCACCCCGGCTGCGATCCTCGGCTTTCCCGAGAACGGGCCCTCCAGCGTCGAGCCTGGCCGGATCGGTGAGACGGAGGAGGTCGTCTCCCAGGACGCTTACGGACGCGGGCCGGTCACGCGCCGGATCACGGTGCTGCGCGGCAGCGTCCGGCAGGGCAATTCGGGCGGTCCGATGGTCGATGACCGGGGTCGGGTCGTGACGACGATCTTCGCGGCCACCGACCGCGAGGGTTCCGAGAGTGGCTACGGCGTCCCGGCCGAGATCGTCGAGGAGGCGGTCATGAGCGCCGATCCGACCAAGCGGGTTTCGACCGGGCCTTGCGGCGGCTGATCGCCCGGCAGGCCTTCGCCCCCCGGGGCGGCGGATCGCACCGTCGCGTACCCTGAGCGCGATGGGCAAGACACTGGTGGTCGCCGAGAAGCCGTCTGTCGGCCGCGATCTCGCGGGCGCGCTGCCCGATTCCTTCAAGGCCTCGAAGGACAAGACCCACCTCGAGGGTGAGGATTTCGTTATCACCTGGGCGGTCGGGCACCTGGTCGGGCTGGCGGCGCCGGACGAGTACGACCCGAAGCTCAAGAAGTGGCGCTTCGCCGATCTCCCGATCCTGCCCGAGAAGTTCAAGCTCGTCCCCAACGACGAGCGTGCCAAGAAACAGCTCTCCGCCGTCCACAAGTGGATGAAGAACGCCGAGATCGAGCAGATCATCAACGCCTGCGATGCGGGGCGCGAGGGCGAGCTGATCTTCGCCTATACCTACGAGACCGCGAAGGTCGATAAGCCGGTGCAGCGTTTGTGGCTGAGCTCGATGACCAAGCGCGCGATCGTCGACGCCTTCAAGGAACTCCGGCCGGGCGACGAGATGAAGCCGCTCGAGTCGGCCGCGCGCTCGCGCTCGGAGGCCGACTGGGTCGTTGGCATGAACGCCACCCGCGCGGCCTCGATCCGGCTGCGCGCCGCTTTCGACGGCGCCGTATCGCTTGGTCGCGTGCAGACACCGACGCTGGCGCTGATCGCGCGCCGCGAGGAGGAGATCCGGGCCTTCGTCCCGGAGCCCTACTGGCTCGTCGAGGCGGCCTTCACCGCGGATCCGGATCGTGCCTATGCGGCCCGCTACATGGGCGGCAAGCGGATCGCCGAGGACGAGGCGGCGAAGATCGTCGCCGAGGCCGTCGGCAAGCCGGGCAAGATCGTCAAGCTCGAGAAGAAGGAGGAGCGCGAGCAGGCCCAGCTGCTGTACGACCTGACCTCGCTCCAGCGCCACGCGAACACGCTGCACGGGTTCTCCGCGCGCCGCACGCTCGGCGCCGCCCAGAAGCTCTACGAGGAGCGCAAGGCGCTCACCTACCCGCGCACGAACTCGCGGTTCCTGCCGGGCGACATGATTCCGGAGATCAAGCCGACCGCCGAGTTCGTCGGCCACAACGCGGCCTATCGCGCCGGCGCGCAGTACGTGCTGGGGCTCGATGAGGTGCCGCTCGGCCGCGTGATCAACGACAAGAAGGTCACCGACCACCACGCGATCATCCCGACCAAGTCCGAGCACGACCTCGGCAAGATGTCGGACGACGAGCTGAAGATCTACGACCTCGTCACCAAGCGCTTCCTGGCGATCTTCCATCCCGAGGCGGTCTTCGAGCGGACGCGCGTCGAGACCGAGGTCGCCTCCCACATCTTCCGCACCAGCGGTCGGCGGCTCGTCGAGGCCGGGTGGAGGGCGGTCTACGGCGACGAGGTCGCCCAGGGGTCCCGCGACGAGGACTCCGGCGGCGATCAGAGCCTGCCGCAGCTCGACGAGGGGGAGACCGTCACGACCGACTCGGTCGAGTCGATCCGCAAGGAGACCCAGCCGCCGCGCCGGTTCTCGGAGGCCTCGTTGCTCGCGGCGATGGAGACCGCCGGCAAGGACATCGAGGACGTTGAGCTGCGCGAAGCGATGAAGGAATCCGGCATCGGAACTCCCGCGACGCGTGCGTCGATCATCGAGCGGTTGCTCTCGGTCGGCTACATCGAGCGCGACGGGCGGGCGCTGCACGCGACCGAGAAGGGTGTCCAGGTGATCAAGCTGCTCGACAACCATCCGCTCACCTCGGCCGAGCTGACCGGTGACTGGGAGAGCCGCCTCTCGAAGATCGAGACCGGTGAGGACGATCGCGAGCACTTCATGCAGGACATCGCCAAGTTCACGACCGACACCGTCGCCCAACTCGACAAGCTCAAGGGTGTCAAGATCGAGCGCGCGCGCCTCGGCCCGTGCCCGAGCTGCGGCCGCGAGGTCATAGAGAACCGCAAGGGCTACTCGTGTTGGAGCAAGGACGATCCCGGCTGCGGCTTCGTGATCTGGAAGAACAAGGCCGGCAAGACACTGTCGGTCTCGGTCGCCAAGGAGCTGATGGAGAAGGGCAAGACCGAAAAGCCGGTGACCGGTTTCCGGGGACGCTCCGGCCGGACTTTCCGCGCCAAGCTGAAGATCGAGCAGAAGGACGACGGCAAGTGGCGCGTCGATTTCGACGAGGAGTGGGCCGATGGTTCGCCACCGCCGCCCGCCGCCGAGGAGAACGGCGCGGCCGCTGCCGAGGGCGAAGCTAAAGCTCCGGCGAAGGCCTCGGCCAACGGCAAGGCGAAGTCGAAGTCTGGAGCGTCGCGCGGTCGGTGAAAGCTTTGGGTCGCATGGGGACCCAAAGCTTTCAGGCCTCGTGCGGCTTGGTGGCGATGAAGATCGGGTCCTGCGAGGTGGCCAAGCGCGTGCGGGTCGCGGGATCGAGCTCGACGAGGAAGGGGTCCGGCACGACGTCGAACCCGCCGGCGCGGACCCTGTCGATGAAGTCCCAGCCGTAAAGCCGCACGTGATCCTCCTGGCGGAACGCCCGCTTGCGTGCGGCCGGGGTCAGGATCGAGGGGTCCTCGTAGGTGCTCGGCGCCGTCGCATCCATCGGCACCATCAGGATCGCCCAGCCCCCTGGCCGTAGGACGCGATGGAGCTCGCGGATCGCTTGGGCGTCATCCTCGACGTGCTCGAGGACGTGGCTGCAGATGATCGCGTCGAAGCAGTCCCCGGGGTAGGGGATGGCGGTGATGTCGAAGTGCTCCATTGCCTCAGGAGCTTCGAGATCGGCGGTCGTCCAGCGCAGCCTCGGCAGCGCTGCGAACCGGCGGCGGAAGCACTCCTCCGGGGCGAAGTGCAGGAGCTCTACCTCATCGGTCAGCAATTCCGGATGGCGCTGCTCGAGAAACAGCCAGAGCCCGCGGTGGCGCTCGTGGGAGTTGCACTCGGGGCAGATCGCGTTCGGTCGGTTCCAGCTGGGCTGGAACCGACGCCAGTGACGCTCACAGCAAGGACACTCGACGCGGTTGCCGCGGTAGATGACCTGGTAGGCGCTCTTGCGCAGCGCCCGCAGGGAATCACGGCCGGATCGAGGGACCAGCGCCCGGGCGATCGGTCTGACGCGGCTGCGCGCGATCCGTCGGGCGATGTTCGTCGCGTGTTCAGGGATCGAGCGGGTCATTGCCGTAACGGGGAGTCGGGAAGCGTGTCGAGCACGCGCTCGAGTCGTGGCGGCCCGACATCCTCCACGATCGTCACGTTGCCCGGCCAGTAGGGGCTCGCGCGCCCGTCGCCGCGCACCAGCCAGGGTTCGGTTACCCAGCTGCCGGTGTTGTGCAGCGTCGCCCCGGAGGGGGTCGTCCACTCGTGTGGCGCGTCACCGCGCAGCGGCCCCTGGCGGTGGGTGTGGCCGAAGACGATGTGGTTCGCCTCCACACCGAGCCGGCTGACCGCCTCTCCGATCGCCCGCAGCCCGGCGCGGCGTAGCTCGGCGCCGGAGAGGTCGGGGCGGAACTGGCCGAGGCCGGCCAGGTTGATCGCGCCGACAGCGCCGGGGATCAGGACGCGCTCGAGCGCGA
>JACCVG010000018.1 GCA_013698335.1 Thermoleophilaceae bacterium | reverse complement strand
CCGAGCCCGCCTCGACGCCCGAGTCCACCCTCACGAACGGGCCGCTCGGCTCGCGGTAGGAGCCGATCCTGCCCGGCGCGGGGGCGAAGTTCTTCGAGGCGTCCTCGGCGTTGATCCGGCACTCGATCGCGTGGCCGCGCAGCTCGATGTTGTCCTGGGTGTAGCCGAGCGCCTCGCCCGCGGCGGCCCGGATCCCCTCCTTCACGATGTCGATGCCGGTCGTCATCTCGGTCACGCAGTGCTCGACCTGGACGCGCGTGTTCATCTCGAGGAAGAAGTACTCGCCGTCCTGGAGCAGCCCCTCGATCGTCCCGGCGCCGACGTAGTCGACGGCCGCTGCGGCCTCGGTTGCGATCTTGCCGATCCGCTCGCGCAGGTCATCGTCGACGGCCGGGGCGGGCGATTCCTCGATCAACTTCTGGTGGCGGCGCTGGACCGAGCAGTCGCGCTCGCCGAGGTGGATCACGTTGCCGTGGGTGTCGGCCAGGATCTGGACCTCGACGTGGCGCGGGTCTGGGAGGTAGCGCTCGACGTAGACGGTGCCGTCGGAGAAGAACTTCTCGCCCTCGCGGCTGGCGCCCTCGAACGCGTCCTCGAGCTCGCCTTCGGTCAGCGCGACCCGGAAGCCCTTGCCACCGCCACCGCCCGCGGCCTTGATCGCAACCGGGTAGCCGACGGTGTCGTCGATCACCTTGCGCGCGGCGGCGACGTCCTCGACCGGATCGGTCGTGCCGGGGACGATCGGAACGCCGGCCTTCTCCATCAGTTCGCGCGCACGGGTCTTCGAGCCCATCGCGTCGATCGCATCGGCGGGCGGGCCGATGAAGGTGATGCCAGCCTTCTCGCAGGCCCGGGCGAAGGCGGCGTTCTCGGCCAGAAAGCCGTAGCCGGGATGGATCGCGTCGGCACCGGACTCACGCGCGACCTCGATGATCTTCTCGACCACCAGATAGCTCTCGACGGCCGGGCCTGGCCCGATCAGGAACGACTCGTCGGCGCGCCCCGCGTGCAGCGCATCGCGGTCGAGCTCGGAGTAGACGGCGACGGTCGCGATCCCCATCTCCTCGCACGCCCGCATGATGCGGATGGCGATCTCACCGCGGTTGGCGACCAGGATCTTCGAGAACATCGCGCGCGAAGGTTAGTGCGCGGCGCGCGGCGGCGGCTCTTGGGCCTCGGTGTCGGCTTCGGCGCGGCTGACCCGGTTGCGGAATCGGTCGACCAGGATGATCACAGCGAGGATCAGCGGGACGATGCCGATCACGAACGGCGGGATCGGGGCCCCAGCCTTGGACGCGAGTCCCAGGCCGGCCGCGATCAGCACGACGCCGAGTACCGTGCGCAGGGTTCCTGCGGGCAGCCGGACCGAGAGGTGGCTGCCGATCCAAACCCCGGGCACCGAGCCGATTAGAATGGTCCCCGCCAGGACGAAGTCGACGTTGCCGGCGACGATGTGGGCGAGGCCGGCGGCCCAGAGCAGGATCGCCGCGTGGAAGACGTCCGTCCCAACGACCTTGTGCGGCGTGAGGCGGAAGACCATGATCAGCGCCAGGGCGATCAACGAGCCGCTGCCGGCAGAGGTGATGCCGAGCACGAAGCCGACGGTCAGGCCGATCAGCGCGGCCGTGACCTTGTTGGCAGTCGACATCTCGAACGAGTCGCGCTCCATCGCGATCAGCTTCTTGAGGAAGATCGCGCGGATCAGCGTCACCGCGCCGGTGAACAGGATCGCTCCGGCGAGCAGGTAGAGCATCGTCGAGTTGAACTGCTCCTCGCCGAGCTCGCGCTGGAGGATGTCGATCACGTAGACGCCGCCGATCGCCGCCGGCACCGACCCGAGCGCCATCCACATCGAGAGCTTGAAGTCGACCGTCTTCTGCCGCCAGTGTTTCCAGCCTCCGACCGTCTTGGTGACGGCTCCATATGCGAGGTCGGTTCCCACCGCCGTAACGGGAGGCGTGCCGACGAACAGCACGAGCAGAGGGGTCATCAGCGAGCCGCCGCCGATCCCCGTCATGCCGATCAGGATGCCGACGCCAAGGCCGAAGCCGACGATGATCAGCGGGCTGATCTCGGTCACGAACTTTGCCGATCTGTTAGCTGCACAATCATGGAATGCGGCATCCTATACCGAATCCCTCTTTTCTTGTCGTCTTTTGAGACAATCGCTCCGTGAGGCTCTCCGCCAAGGCCGATTACGCCGTTCGTGCCGCGATTGAGCTCGCCGGCGCCGAGGAGGGGCCCGTCAAGGGCGAGGTCGTCGCGACCGCCCAGGACATCCCGCTCAAGTTCCTCGAGAACATCCTGCTCGACATGAAACAGGCCGGCCTGATCCGTTCCCGGCGCGGTCCGGTCGGTGGTTACTGGCTCGCGAAGCCGGGCGCCGAGATCATGGTCGCCGACGTGATCCGGGCGGTCGAGGGCCCGCTCGCGACCGTCCGGGGCGATCGACCCGAGGAGCTCGACTACCACGGGGCTTCCGGTCCGCTGCAGGACGTCTGGGTCGCGCTACGAGCCAACATCCGGGCAGTCCTCGAGGAGGTCTCGCTTGCCGATATCGTTGACAAGTCCTTGCCCAAGCCGGTCGTCGCGCTGACCCGCGACCCCGCGGCCTGGCACTAGCTCCTGTTCCTGAAAGACTGATCCACCCATGTCCTACGAACTGAGTCACCTCCGCGCGCTCGAGTCGGAGTCGATCCACATTTTCCGCGAGGTGGCCGCCCAGCTCGAGCGACCTGTCCTGTTGTTCTCGGGTGGCAAGGACTCGATCGTGCTCGTGCGGCTGGCCCAGAAAGCCTTCGCTCCGGCGAAGTTTCCCTTCCCGATGATGCACGTCGACACCGGGCACAACTTCCCCGAGGTGCTCGAGTTCCGCGACCAGATGGTCGAGGAGATCGGGGCGCGGCTGATCGTTGCTTCCGTTCAGGAGGCGATCGACACCGGGCTCGTAGTCGAGGAGACCGGCCCCCGCGCCCAGCGCAACCTGCTCCAGACGGCGGTTCTGCTGAAGGGGATCGAGGACAACCAGTTCGACGCCGCGTTTGGCGGAGCGCGACGCGACGAGGAGCGCGCCCGTGCCAAGGAGCGGGTCTTCTCCTTCCGCGACGACTTCGGCCAGTGGGATCCCAAGAACCAGCGGCCCGAGCTGTGGAACCTCTACAACGGTCGCGTCCGCAAGGGTGAGGGCGTGCGCGTCTTCCCGCTATCGAATTGGACCGAGCTCGACGTCTGGCAGTACATCGACGACGAGCAGATCGAGCTCCCATCGATCTACTTCGCCCACGAGCGCGAGGTCTTCGAGCGCGACGGGATGCTGTATGCGACCTCGCCCTACATCGAGATGATGGATGGCGAGACCGCGTTCATGGAGACCGTCCGCTACCGCACCGTCGGCGACATGAGCTGCACCGGTGCGGTCGAGTCGAAGGCGGCGACACTGCCCGAGGTCGTCGAGGAGATCGCCGCAACGCGGATCACCGAGCGCGGTCAGACGCGCGCCGACGATCGCGCGACCGAAGCCGCCATGGAAGACCGCAAGAAGGAGGGGTACTTTTGAGCCCGGCGGCTGGATCCAACGGCGTGCCCCCGGGGGGCGAGGACACGTCCGAGCTGCTGCGCTTCGCGACCGCGGGTTCGGTCGACGACGGCAAGTCGACGCTGATCGGGCGGCTGCTGTTCGACTCCAAGCAGATCTTCCAGGACCAGCTCGAGCACGTCGAGAAGGTCTCCGTCGACAAGGGCATCGGCTACACCGACCTCGCCCTCCTGACCGACGGCCTGCGCGCCGAGCGCGAGCAGGGCATCACGATCGACGTGGCCTACCGCTACTTCTCGACGCCGCGGCGCAAGTTCATCATCGCCGACACCCCCGGCCACATCCAGTACACGCGCAACATGGTCACGGGCGCCTCGACGGCCGATCTCTCGATCATCCTGGTCGACGCGCGCAAGGGCGTGCTCGAGCAGTCGCGCCGCCATGCCTTCCTCAACTCGC
>JACCVG010000014.1 GCA_013698335.1 Thermoleophilaceae bacterium | reverse complement strand
GCTCCTCGGCGCCCGCACGAAAGAGGCCCGTATGGGTCGCGATGAAGAGGGCATCGTCTGCCGGGTTGATGTCCAGTCCGTGAACATGAACGGGACCGGGGTCCGCGACGACGGGCTCGCGACCGTCGCCCGCGGCTTCCCCGCAGGCCGCCACAGCGATCGCGGAGATCGCCAGCGCAATCAGAAGCGCAAGCGCGGGGTGCCCTCCCGAGTCCTCCGTCATCCGCCGATGGACGGGCGAGCCAGGAGAGAGGGCATCTCGGCGCAGCGCGGCCTCCCTCCGATCCTAGCCCGCCGTGCGCGTCTTCGGACGCGCTCTCGACGCATCATTGGAAGGCGTTGGGTCCGAGTGGCTCGCGGACCACCAGGCGCCGACGGCCGCCGCGGCCATGAGCGCCAAGCTCGTCCACTGCGCCTCGTTCAGCCCGAGCGCGAGCGCTTCGCTGTCGCTGCGGAAGAAGAACATCACGAAGCGGCCCGCCCCGTACAGGGCGATCACCGCCCACAGCAGCATCAGCGGGCGGCGAAGGCGATGGCGGAGCGGCCAGACCACCGCGAGCATCCCAAGCGCGAGCACGACCTCGTAGAACCCGCCCGAGTGATAGGCGAGGACAGTGCTCGGGACGTCGGCGTCGGGGTGCGTGTAGCGGAAGGCCCACGGCAGGTCGCTCGGAGGTCCGTAATGCTCCCCGTTGATCACGTCACCGATGCGCCCGACGGCCATGCCGAGCGGGAACCCCGCGGCAAGGGCGTCGAGGTAGCGGGGCGTCAGGCGCTCTCGCCGCAGGTACAGCGCGACCGCGATCGGCGCGAGGATCAGCGCCCCGTAGAAGGCGAAGCCCGTGGTCCCGACCCACTCCTGCGGACGTAGCAGGGCGCCCGGTTCGGCGACGGCCAGGTAGAAGAAGCGTGCGCCGACGATCCCGGAGAGCGCGACGATGAGCACGAGACTCGTGACGCGCTCCGGATCGAGCCCCCGCTCGCGCGCGTAGCGCGCCGCGACCCAGGCGCCGGCCAGGACTCCGAGCGCGATCGCGAATCCGTGCCAGGCAAGCGTGAGTGGACCCAGCTCGATGGTCGGGTCGATTCCGATCGTGATGACGCCGAAGACGCTGGTACTCATGGGTCGGCGACGTAGCGCTCGGGGTTCGACACGAAGGCCCGCACGCAACCGAACGAGCAGAGATGGAACTCCACCCCGTCGTGACGGAGCATGGCAGCCGCATCGCGGGGGTCGACGGCCATGCGACACACCGGGTCGATCGGCAGCTTGCGCGCGTTCCGGTCTCCCTGCGCCACCGCGGCGAAGAGCAGCACCGGCTCCGCGACGTTCTTGAGCGACTGGCGGCCGTGCTCGCGAAGCTCGATCCTGTCGAGCTGCCCGGCAGCCGCGCGCGTGGCCTCGGTCACCAGCACCGTGCCGCCGGGGGCGACGCCGGACACCCTCGCGGCGAGGTTCACGCTCGCCCCGAACCAGTCGCCGTCGCGCTCGATGGCCGGCCCGGTGTGCATGCCGACGCGCACGGTCGGAAAGCCGTGCTGCGCGCCGGTCTCGCGCACGATCCGCGCGCCGAGTCGGACCGCTCCGGCCGGGTCGTTGCAGCGGACCATGACGGCATCGCCGATCGTCTTGATCTCCTCCGCATCGTGTTCTCTGAGCAGTCGACGGATCGCCGCGCAGAAGTCACCCGCCAGGTCGGCGGCGTCCTCGTCTCCGTGGACCTCGGTGAGCGCGGTGAACCCCGCAAGGTCCGCGAACAGGAACGTGTGCGTAGATCCTTCGGGGCGATCCGAGGGGGAAGCTGGCTCCATGTCGGGTGATCGGAGCACTACGGCGGCTCGACTTCTCCCATCGTTCCGGAGGCGATGTACGCGCCCCCGAAGGCGGCCGGCTCGACGGTGAGCCCCGGGACGGCCTCCTTCAGGTGTCGCCAGGGCCGGTCGAAGCCGTCGAATGTCGTGACGAACTGGCGCGAGACGTACCAGATGTAGGCGTTCGCCGGGGCGAGGTACCAGGGCACCCATTTCGCTCCCGCCGCGGCGACGCGCGCCGCCGGCTTGAGCGAGGCGACCACGTTCTCGACGGCTCGCTTCGACTGGAGGACGTCGTGCGTGAACGAGAAGAGGGCGGCGTCGACAGGCACCGGGAGCTCGGCATCCTCGGCCGCCGACTTGATCAGCGTCACGTTCCTCCACCCGGCCTGCTTCACGCGCGCTTCCGCCTCGCTCAGCATCTCCGCGCTGACATCGATTCCCACCAGCCGGCCGCTGCGACCGATGTAGCTCAGTATCGCGGCGAAGCTGAGGCCGGTGCCGCACGCAACATCGAGCACCGTGTCCCCCGACCACAGCACGAGCCGCTGGATCGCGCGGCGCTGATAGCCCTCGATGCGCCGAGCCGTGCGCCGGTCGTAGGAGGGCGCGAGCCGCCTGTACAGCGCGTCGGCCCCACCCTCGCCGGAGGCTGCCATGGGTTGACGCTACTACAGACTGTCTTACAGTCCACGGAGTGATCTGCGCTGCGGCTCGGACATGCCGAGGTTGCGCGCTGGCCCCCGGCGCGTGACCACTGCTAGTTGCCTCGCGGAGGGCCGGTGACGGTCTGCCAGCTTTGCCAGGTGATGTGCAGGATGATCGCCGTGATCGCCAGCCCGATGATCGGGTCGGCGATCGGGGCGCCGAGCGCCACCACGCTCGCGCTGAGAATCACTCCGAGGCTGACGATCGCGTCGCTGCGGGCGTGGTAGCCGTCCGCGATCAGGGCGGCGCTGTCGAGGCGACGGCCGCCGCGAAGGCGGACGCGAGCGGCGACGGCGTTGCCGACCACGCCGATGGCGCCGGCGAGGCCGAGCGCCAGCAGGTGCTCGGGCGGCAGCGGGTTGATGATCCGCTCGATCGCGAAGACGGCCGCGGTGACGGCGCTGACCAGGATCGTGAGCACGACGACGATGCCAGCGCCGCGCTCGGCGCGTCGGGAGCGCAGCAGGAAGGCGGCGCCGAGCGGCACGGCAGTCAGCGCGTCGCCGGCGTTGTGGATCAGGTCGGCGAGCAGCGCGATGCTGTCTGTAGCGACGTAGATCGCCCCCTGGACGACCGCCGTGACAGCGAGGATCGCGAGTGCGGCGCCGACGACCCTTAGGCCGTCACGGGAGCGCTTGATCGTCGGATCGACGAGGCCGTGGCGGTGGCCATCGTGCTCGTGCGCGTGCTCGTCGGGCTGCTCGGCTCCCGCGCCCGTGGCGTTAACCCTCACCCTCTCGCCGCCGCGGACTCGTCTTGCCGCGCACGACCAGCCAAACCGAATTGGACGTGCTCGACGTGGGAGATCGCCTCGTCGAGCAGGTGCGCGACATGGTCGTCGTGCAGGTCGTAGACGACGCAGCGGCCCTTGCGTCGCCCCACCACGAGGCCGAGATGGCGCAGCAGCCGCAGCTGGTGGGAGACTGCCGACGGCTCCATGCCCACCGCGGCGGCGAGCTCGTTAACGCTCGAGGCGCCGACTCGAAGCCTGCCGAGGATTCGCACCCGGCTCGGGGTCGCGAGCGCCTGCATCCTGTCGGCAACGGCCCCGGCGAAGTGGGCATCGAGGTGTTCGGCGCTGCGCAACCGCCCGTGACTCACGCCCCAGTACTATAGCTGCACAGCCGTTCAGGTATTCACCAAAGCGCGGCGCGGACCCGGGTACGCAGGACGAGCAGCGTGAGTAACAAGGAGGCGATCCCGATGACCGGCTGGATCGGGGCGAAGTAGGTGAGCGCGCCGGAAAAGCCGAGCGCGAGCACGACGAGCTTGTTGCAGACGGGGCAGCCGATCGCGAACACGCCGAGTAGGCCGCTGCCCGTTCCCGCCCTGAGCCCCGACGCGCTGCGCGGACAGGCCGGGATTGCGTAGGTCGCGACCAGCGCGCCGATTGCCAGGCTGAGCAGCGGCCAGAGCACGACGTCGAGCGTGCGGACCGGGGTCATGCGCGTGAACCACGGGTTCGGCAGTACGTCGGTCGGAATGCCGGTGGCGAGCGCAGCCAGCACGGTGGCGCCGGCGAATGCGAGCAGGTACCTGCGGCTGCGCAGCGCGACCATCCGCGGAAGCGTACCGAAGTACTACGAACTGTAGGAAGAACGCAACCGGATCGACTCGCGTAGCGCACCCTGCACCCGGTGGGCACCGCGGCTCGGGCCGCTCTGCGGTCGCAGGCTTGCGGCCGCTCGTCCGACTAAACTGCCGCCGGAAATGCCCAAGCGGCGCCGGGATCTCGACTTTCGGGGGAACCTCCAAGCCGAGGTGATGAGCGCGATCTGGAAGCTCGGCGAGGGGACCGTGGAGGACGTTCGCCAGCAGCAGGCGCAACGGCGCCGCTCCGCCTATACGACGATCCAGACGGTGATGAACCGTCTGGTCGAGCGGGGACTGCTCACCCGCAGGCGCCGTGGAAACGCTTACGTCTACAGAGCCGAGTACGACGAGGGCGCGTACCTCGCCCGCACGATCGGCGATCGCCTCGCGGATGCCTCGCCCGAGGCGCGCCGCTCGGCGCTGGTGAACCTGGTGGAGTCGCTCGAGCCCGGCGAGCGGCAGGAGGTTGCTCGCTACGCGCGGCGGATTCGCCGCACGCGAAGCAAGAGGGACTGACGACCAGTCATGCTCGGGGCGATTATCGCTCTCGTCCTCGTCCTGGCGATCGCCGCACCGCACGTGGCTCCTCTGCACGCCGTGGCCCCACGGACGGCGAGCGCGGTTTGGTTCTTCGCGCTCGCGCTACGGGCGCTCGTCGCGATCGGGACGGCCATCTTCGTATTCGTCTACGTACCGCAGACCGAGGTCTTCGGCGCTGCGGCGGACTGGTGCTGGGCGATCGTCAGCCACCACCTCGGCCTTTCAGCGCACCCACTGGCGCACGCGGCCACCGTTCTCCCGGCGCTCGCGATCACCGCCTCGCTGCTGTGGGTCCTGTTCGGGCTGGTCCGTGCCGCAGTCGCCCTGCGCGTCCTGCTCGTCCAACGGTCGCTTGGTGAAGGGCCGATGGGTAGCGTTGTCGTCGAGGAAGACGACGTCTTCGTCGCCGTGACAGGTGTCGGCCGTGCCCGGATCGTGGTCTCCCGCACAGCGCTCGGGGCTATGGACCGAGAGGAGCTCGCGGCGAGCGTCGCCCACGAGCTGGGCCACATCCGACGGCGCCACCGCCCGCTCCTCCTGCTCGGGTCGGCGTTTACGGGACTCGGGCGCCTGCTTCCGGGCAGTCGGGCGGCCGAGCGCGAGCTCCGGTTCAGCCTCGAACGCGACGCCGACGAGTACGCGGTTCGCAAGACGCGCGACCCACTCGCGCTCGCGAGCGCGATCTGCAAGGCGTCCGGTGCGCAAGCGCCCGCGTCGGTGACCGTCGGGCTCGGAGGCCGCGGACGGGTCACTCTTCGCCTCGAGTACCTCGTCGGCAGCGGTCCGCGGAGGGGCGCCGTGCTCGAGCGGTCGATGCGCCTCCTGGCCGCGTTCCTGGCCGCCATCACGCTGGTGCTGGCGGCGGCGGTTCCCGCCTGGGCGGTCGCCAACCCAGGCGGCGAGCCGGGCGCCGTGCCCGGTCACGGCTGCCCGGAGCACTAGCCGCGAGTGGACCACGCCGGGCCTTCGCTCGCACGACTCTTCACATGCTCGTGAGCATGATCCGACTGAATACCGGGCTCCGCCGCTGGCGCCGCGGCCTCTCGCTCGCAGCGGTCGTAGCCGGCCTCGGAGTCGCGGTTGCGATCCACCACGTGGAGATGCCGGAGGGCGGCGAGGGGATGGCAGACGCCGTGTGCCTCGCCGTGCTCGGCGCCGGGATGGCACTGGCGGTCCCGGCGCTGGCTTCGGCGGGGGCTCGATGGCCGCTCGGTGATGACGGTGCGGCCGTCGACTCGACCATTGTTCCCGGTCCGCTCCCGGCGGCCAGGGACGGGCCCGCCGTCCTCCGGGTCTTCTTGAGCTGAACCGTCGGTGCGCGTGCCGTGCTGTGGCCCGGACGCGCGTGTCCATGGTTCGTTCAATGACTGACAAGGAGACTCGATGAACATCACAGCAGCGAATCACCGACGCCCGACGTGGCGCGTCCTGGCCTTGGTCCTGGTCGCCGCGATCGGCATCGTCGTCGCGGGCTGCGGCTCGGGCGACGAGTCCGACACCGCTGCCAGCGGTGAGGGCAACCCTACGGAGCAGGCCTTTCTCGAGGCGATGGCTCCGCACCACCAGTCGGCGGTCGAGATGACCGATGTCGCCGAGGAGCGGGCCGAGGCGCCGGAGATCATGGAGATCGCGGATCAGATAGCGACGACGCAGGAGGGCGAGCTCGCGCAGATGGAGGACATCCACGAGCGACTCTTCGGCGCGCCGCTGGTGCCCAACCCGGGCGCCCACGAGGAGCTCGGCCTGTCGCCCGAGGAGGCGGGCGCCGAGCACGAGGACGCGGCGCTCATCCTGGAGGACGCCGACCCGTTCGACGAAGCCTTCGTCGACGAGATGGTGCCGCACCACGAGGGCGCGACCGCGATGGCCGAGGCCGCGCTGCCGGAGATGGAGGACCCGGAGATCCGTGAGCTCGCCGAGGGGATCGTCGCGACGCAGGAGGAGGAGATCGCGGAGATGAACGCGTTCCGCGAGGAGGAGTACGGCGCGCCCGTTCCGGAGTCCGGCGGGCACGAGTCGGAGGCCGCGCCCGCGGAGGAGGAAGCTCCGGAGGAGCACGGCGGCGGACATTCCGGCTAGCCGCGAGAGGAGGGACGCCGGCCGCGCACCACAGGCGGTGCGCGGC
>JACCVG010000181.1 GCA_013698335.1 Thermoleophilaceae bacterium | reverse complement strand
GGCTCAGCGTCTGCACGGGCACGATCAACGACCCGTCGCTCGCGGCCCGCGCCGCGAGCCTGGGCGTCGATGCGATCACGAGCGACTGCCCGTCAGATCTGCGCAGCCGGATGGCTGCGCAGACGGCTGCGCAGGCGGTCGCCGCCTGAGCGCGACGTGGCGGTCTCAGGTCGCGGCGCTTCGTGTACCTCTATTCGGGGTGTCGATGAACTGGCCGTTGATCGCGGTGCGAGCGGGGCCGAGGGCTGATCAGGCGACCTTCAGCGCTTTCATCCCGACGAGATCGCCCAGCGCACGCTCGTAACCATCTGCGAGCTGGGCCAGCGCCGCCGACCAGGTTCGTGCCAGAACGGCGGTGCGGGCCGACTCGGCGATACGTGCGCGCAACTCGGGCGCCATCGCCAGCGTGAGTAGGCAGCTCGACAGCGCCCCTGGGGTCGGCTCGGAGAGCAAGCCGGTCACGCGATGGTCGATGAGCCCGACCGGCCCGCCTGCCGCGACCGCCACGACCGGCAGCCCGGAAGCCTGCGCCTCGAGGACGACCTGGCCGAATGTGTCGGTCTGACTCGCGAACAGGAAGGCGTCGGCACTCGCATAGGCCTGAGCCAGCGCATCACCCTCGAGCCAACCAAGATAGGTCCCGTTTTCGCCGAGCCGTTCGCGTAGAATCTGCTCCTCGGGGCCACCGCCGGCAAGCAGTAGATGAAACCGCGGATCCAGGGCATGTGCTTCGAGGAACGCCTCGGCCAGCAGGCCGACGCCCTTCTCCTTCGTCAGGCGGCCCGCGTAGAGGACCTTGAAGCGGTCAGGCAGCAACGTCGCGTCGCGCTTCGCGCAATCGAACCGGGCGACATCGACCCCCCGCTCCCAGCGGCCGATCCGGGCCCGTGGAATCCCGAGCGCGTGCAGCGAGGCATCCGAAGCCGCGCTGGGCGAGAGGACGTGGTCGCAGCTGCCGTAGAACAAGCTGAGCGCCCGTTCCATGACATCCGCGATCCGGCGCTCGCCGGATCGGACGCCCGCGTAGTCGGCCAGTTCGGTGTGGTAGCTGCCGAGCGTTGGGATCCGCATGATGCGAGCGACCGCCGCGGCACCGATGCCCAGCGGCCCGGGTGAGCACAGGTGCACGAGGTCATAGCGTCCGTCGGCGAGCGCCTCGGTCAGTGCCGTGATGCTCGGGACGCCGACGCGCAGGCCCTTGTAGAAGGGGATCTCGACGTCCCGGACCGAGCTCAGGCGCCGGTCGACGTTCGGGTCGGTCCCGACGACCTCGACCTCGAAGCCGGGAACCCCACACGAGCGGATCTCGTCGATCGTGCGGGTCACGCCGTGCATCGATCCGATCCCATCGACGACTAGGGCCACGCGCTGCGGCTCGTCATCGCGTCGGTGAAGCTTTCCCGTCTCGCGACCGAGGAAGGCGGTGGCCGGCACGTAGGGGATCGCGGGCGTGATCGCGTGAAACAGCGCCCCTGCGGCGAGCTCCAAGCTGCCCGCCGGTGCTGCCGTGTCGACTATGAAATCGACGGCCTCGACCATCCGCCGCTCGTGGATCCGACGGACTCGGCGGAACAGTTCTCGGTGGCTGAAGTTCTCGGACTGCATCAGCTCGATCAACCCCTCCGGGCCGCCCTCTAGCTCGATCGACCCCAGCCAGGCGGCGAGCAGCGCGCGGGCGTCGCCTGGGCCGAGGTCGGTCGACGCCTCGCCGGCGCGGACCTCGCCCTCGCCCATGACGCGCTCGATGATCGTCAGCACCGCGCGTGGATCAGGTGGCCCGACCTCGGCAAGACCGTGCGCCCGCAGCGCGAGCGCGATCGCCGAGTGGGCCCACTTGGCTGCGCTGCCCTGGCTGCCGAGCGCATCGGCACGCCCTTCGCGGACATGGCGCAGAAAATCCTCGGGGGTGGTCGCGTGCGGGGTACGCGTGAACGTGCGCCCGATGTCGACCCCGGCGTGATCGTCAGACCCTGCGACCCCCACGCCCCCGTGCGTCTCGATGTAGATCGCGGCGGGCATATTCAACTCGCGCGCCCGCGAGCCGTTGCGGGTCTCCCAGACCGGGAACAGCTCGGCCAGCCGGCGGCGGTGGCGCGGAGTCAGCGGCGCCTCGACCGCATAGAACGGATGCGCGAGTGCGCAGGTGACGTCGTGCTCGCGCAAGTAGGCGGCACAGGCCTCGACATCGCCGTTGTGGACCTGCAGCCATTCGTGATCGTCCGGAGTGATGCCGTAACAGAGCACGTGGACCGCCTGCGCCTCGTTGCGGAACCAGACCGTCAGCTCCTCGGAGATGAACACGTCCGGTCGGTCAGCGATCTCGAGCGCGCCCGCGATCGTGTCGTGGTCGGTGATCGTCACGAAGTCCATACCACGCCGCTTGGCGAGTTCGTAGACCTCCGGCGGGGGCGTAGCGCACTCAGGAAGGCCTAGGGAACGCTGAACTCCCAGCTTGCTCAGTTCGGAGGCGGTGGAGTGGCAATGCAGGTCGGCCCTGCTGCTTCTTTGATCGTTCATGTGTATAGAAGGATCACCTGCAAATGGCGGACCTCCGTTACGACATTGAGAACAACGAGTGACCCAGTTGTGAAGGCTCGGGTGGCGGGTAACCTGCCACGCTCGGCCGGGCCTGCTGAGCCGCTATCGCCTTGCATCCAGTTCGGCAAGAAGGTCCACGACTTGCCCTTCGATGTGGTCCTGGATCTCGCGGATGCGCTCGAGGGGCTTGCCCTTCGGGTCCTCGAGGTCCCAGTCGAGGTAGCGCTTACCGGGGATGAACGGGCACTGGTCGCCGCAGCCCATCGTCACTACGACGTCGGCCGCGCACGAGCTGGTAGGCCGCGGCGCCAACGGCGGCCCCGACGATCGGACCGACGAGGTAGACCCAGAAGTTTTGCCACTGGCCGGATGCGAGCGCCGGCCCGAGGGAGCGCGCCGGATTCATTGACGCTCCGGTAAGCGGGCCGCCGAAGAGTGCGTCAAGCCCGATCGTCCCGCCGATCGCGATCGCTGCACCGGTCCCGACCGCGCGCACGTCGGTGGCCACGGCCAAGATCACGAACATCAGGATCGCGGTCATTACGACCTCGTAGACAAGAGCGCCCCCGATATCGATCGTGGGGACCGTCGCTCCGAGCGAAGCGGGCTTTGCCGGCCAGACCGAGAGCAATGCGAAGGCCGCTGCGATCGCTCCCGCCACCTGCGCGATGATGTAGGCGAGCGCGTCACGCCCCGGGAAGTGGCGCGAGAGCGTGAAGGCGATCGTCACCGCCGGGTTGATGTGGGCCCCGGACAGGTGGCCTGTCGCGTAGACCATCACGGTGATCACGAGGCCGAAGACCAGGGCGACCCCGACGGCCCCGAGGCTGCCCGTCTCGGCCTCGGTGATAATCGCGCCGCAGCCGGCGAAGACGAGGGCGAAGGCCGCGAGGCCTTCGGCCGCGGCGCGGCGCGCCAGATCGAGCGATGTATCCAAGCAGGATCAGCGCCCGGTTTTCAAAACGACGCCCTCGAGGATGTGGGCGACCGTCTCGCAGGAGTCGATCGCGCGCTCGAGACCCTCGAAGATGTCCTTCCAGCGGATCACGACCATCGGGTCGATGCCGCCTGTGAACAGCGACGCAATCGCGTCGCGCGAGAGCCGGTCACCCTCGTTCTCGAGCTGGTGGATCTCGACGAGGCGGCCTGAGATGTCCTCCCCCGCGCGCAGCGCGCGGAGCGCCGCCGCGACCGCCTCCGAAGCGCTGACGAGTACGTCCGCGAGCCCTTCGGCCTGCTCCATCGGCGCCTCGATTCCGTAGAGGCCGAGCGCGTCGGCGGTCTCCTCGGTGTCGTCGATGATGTCGTCGAGCGCGCGCGCGAGCTCGTAGGCATCGGCGTGGCCGAGACGGCGGTGGGCGCCGTTGAGGTTGAGCCGGTGCATGATGTCATGGGTGATGCGGTCGCCCTCCTGCTCGCAGAGCAGGATCTCGCGCGCGAGATCGGAGCGGTCGGGGAAGTGCGCGAGCATGTCGCGCAGCATCACGCCGCCGCGCGCGGCGTTGCCACCCGCCTCCTGGATCAGGTCGAGCAGCCCGTCGTCTGAGTGCGATCGGCGGGAGAGGATCAACGCGAACGAAGCCGATCGGGGGTCCCGGCCTCGGCGGTTGCCGCCGCGGCCTCCAGGTTCTCCCCGCCATCCTCAGCACTCTTGATCTCTGGCTGGAACCGGTACCCGATCCCGAAGTGGGTGTGGATATAGGTCCAGTCGGGCGAGACTCGCTCGAGCTTGTGGCGCACCTTGCGGATGAAGACGTCGACCGAGCGGTCGCCGCGCGCCATCGCGTAGCCCCAGACGCGCTGGTAGATCTCTTCGCGCTGGAGCACCTGTCCCTCGCCGTCGGCGAGCAGGTGGAGCAACTCAAACTCCCTGCGGGTCAGATCGATCGACTGACCCCCGACGAAGCCCTGGAACTGATCGACCCGGATCTCCAGCTCGCCGGCGACCATCGGCCCCGCGTCGACGCGCGCGCTCGCGCGCTTGCGGCGCCGCACGACTGCCTCGACCCGAGCAAGCACCTCCTCGGGATGGCACGGCTTGGAGATCCAGTCATCGGCCCCCAGTCGTAGCCCGCGGACCCGCTGGGCGACCGTCGATGGGCCGGTGCAGATGACGATGCCGAGGCCCGGGAGGGCGTTGCACAGCCGCTCGAGAAAATCCCACGCCTGCGGGCCCAGCAGCGCCAGATCGACAACTAGGGCGTTGAGCCGCATCGCCAGCAGATCCTCGATCGGCGGCGCGGCGGACAGTACACGGTGCTCCCAGCTGATCCCCTCGAGGCGCTTCGAGAGCACCTGGACGAAGCCGGAATCGGAATCGATCACGGCGAGGCGGATGGGTCCGGGCTGGGGCGTCACGCTGTATGGGCGTTCGGTCGAGGTGGCCTGACTCTCGATCCGACCACTCCATGATGGCACAGCCACTAGTGTCGCTGGCATGGCTCGAGTGTAGGTGGCCGGGAAGCGGTTTCGGCCTCCACGAGGACGGTTTCACATCATCTTCACACCGCGATCACCTGGCGGTAACGAGCCTCGACGCGCGCGCACGCAAGCTGTCGGGCAGCGATGGGAACTCCACAGAATCTCGCCGCGAGCGACGCCGTAATCGCCGGGAACCTGGAGGTCCGGCCCTCAGAGCGCACGGCGCTCGTCGACGGCGCGCCGCTCTCGTTGACGGTTCGTGAGCTCCAGGTGCTCGTCGAGCTCTCCGCCCGCGCGGGTCGGATCGTGAGCCGGGAGGACCTCTACGCACAGATCTGGCAGATGCCCTTCCAAAGCGACGAGCGCTCGGTCGACGTCTATGTCTGCAAGCTGCGCAACAAGCTCGAGGCGGCCTCGCCACACTGGCGATTCATCCACACTCACGTCGGCTTCGGATACCGGTTCTCCCCCGAGCCTTTACACCCTTTTCACAGTCCGGGCACAGGTCCGTAACAGACTGGACGCACGACGGTGAGAGCGTCCGACGCCGTCAACCAATGAAGGGGTGAGTTACTTGAAGCTCAACAGCTTGCTTGCAGTCGTGTCTGCTGGTGCACTGGCACTCGGCGTCGCGGCGTGCGGGGAATCCACCGAGCCGACCGGCGGGTCGGGCGAGGCGGTTTCCGGAGACATCACGATCGAGGGATCGAGCACGGTCTTCCCGTTCGCCCAGGCGGCCGCGGAGGCCTTCCAGGGCGAGAATGGCGAGGTCAACATCACGGTCGGCGACGCCGGCTCGACTGCCGGGTTCGAGGCTCTGTGCGCAGGCGAGACCGATATCGCCGACGCCTCCTCGCAGATCGATGAGGAGACGGTCAAGACCTGTGAAGAGGCGGGGATCGAGCCGATCGAGCTGACGATCGCCAACGACGGCATCTCGATCATCACCAACCCCGAGCTGGCGGTCGAGTGCATCACGACCGAAGAGCTGGCCGAGGTGTGGGAGAAGGGCTCGAGCGTCGCGAACCTCGCCGAGGTCAACCCCGACCTCCCTGACACCGAGCTCGCTCTCTACGGACCCGGTGACGAGTCCGGCACGTGGGAGTACTTTACTGAGACGATCAACGGCGAAGAGGGCAACATCCGCGACGACTACTCGCCCTCGGCTGATGACAACGTGATCGTCCAGGGCGTCGAGGGCGAGGCGGGCGGCATGGGCTTCCTCGGCTTCTCCTACTACGAGCAGAACGCCGACGCGCTCGGCATTGCCGCGGTGGACAGCGGCGACGGTTGCGTCACGCCGAGCTCCGAGACGATCCAGAGCGGCGAGTACGCCCCGCTGGCCCGTCCGCTGTTCATGTACGTAGCCGGGACCGAGGCGCTCGCGAAGCCGCAGGTAGCCGCGTTCGTCGACTACGTGCTCGCTAACAACACGGAGATCGCCGAGACGGCGCTCGTCGTGCCGGCGAACGAAGAGCAGATCTCCGGTGACGAGGAAGCCATCGGCGCGGGCGCCAAGTAGGCAACGGGCGAAGGGCTGAGTAGATCGCATGGAAGCAGGAGCTCAGTCCATGACGCAAGGGGGGGCGCCCGGGCCGGTCCTGGGCGCCCCTCAGCGCCGTCTCGGCGAGAAGGCGATTCGCATCGCCCTGATCGCGGCCGCCGCGATCTCGCTGCTGACGACACTCGGAATCGTCCTTTCCCTGGCTGGCGAGACGATCCTCTTCTTCACCGAGGGTTCGCTGACCCGTGGTGGTGATCCGACCCAGCCGGTCGGGATCTTCGAGTTCTTGTTCGGCACGACGTGGGCGCCTCAGGCGACCCCCGAGCCGAGCCTCGGTGTCCTGCCGCTGATCACGGGCACTTTCGTCGTCTCGGCGATCGCGCTCGTCGTGGCCATCCCGCTCGGGCTCGCGACCGCCGTCTATCTCGCCGAGTACGCAAGCAAGCGGGTCCGCGGCGCGGTCAAGCCGGTGATCGAGCTGCTCGCCGGGATCCCGACGATCGTCTTCGGGTTCTTCGCACTCGTCTTCTTCACGCCGCTGCTGAAGAGCATCGGCATCGAGCTCGAGTCCTTCAACGCGCTCTCGGCCGGAGTGATCATGGGTTTCATGGTGCTGCCGACGATCGCCTCACTCTCCGAGGACGCGATGCGGGCGGTGCCCACATCGCTGCGCGAGGGCTCCTTCGGACTCGGCGCCTCCCGGCTGCAAACCGCGACCCGGATCGTGTTCCCAGCCGCGCTCTCGGGGATCGTCGCTTCGATCGTGCTCGGCGTCTCGCGCGCGGTCGGCGAGACGATGATCGTGCTGATCGCGGGTGGCATCCAGCCGAACTTCTCGCTCAACCCGACGATCTCGTTGGAGACGATGACGGCCTTCATCGCCAACACCGGTAAAGGCGACATCCCTGCCAGCACGGTCCAGTTCAAGGCGATCTTCGCGGTCGGCGCGCTGCTGTTCCTGATCACGCTGGTGATGAACGCGATCTCGATCCGCTTCGTGCGCAAGTACAGGCAGGTGTACGAATGAGTGCCACCGTCGACGCCCCGCGCGTCGCCGTTCAGGTCATCCCTCCCGCCGACTCGCGCGCCAAGCTGCGCGAGCGGGCGTTCGAGGCGGCCCTGATCTTCGCCCTCCTGATCAGCCTCGCGATGTTGATCGCGCTGTTCATCGATGTCTTCACGAAGGGGCTGCCCGGGCTCAGCCCGGAGTTCGTCACCGACAAGGCGTCCGCGTTCCCGGCGAACGCGGGCATCGCCACCTCGCTGCTTGGCACGCTCTGGCTGATGGTCGTCTGCATCGTTTTCATCGTTCCGATCGGCCTCGCCTCGGCGGTCTACCTCGAGGAGTACGGCACTGACTACGCCGACCAGCGGACGTGGACCGGGCGGATGATCGGTCGCTTCAACACCTTCGTCGAGGTCAACATCCAGAACCTCGCGGCGGTCCCCTCGATCGTCTACGGGATCCTCGGCCTCGCGTTCCTCGTGCGCGGCCCCTTGGATCTCGGCAAGATCATCCTCGCCGGAGGCCTGACGCTGGGCCTGCTGGTGCTCCCGGTTGTGATCATCGCCGGCCGGGAGGCACTGCGTGCGGTGCCGTCGTCGATCCGCGAGGGTTCGATGGCCCTCGGCGCGACCAAGTGGCAGACGATCTGGCGTCAGGTGCTGCCGGCGGCGGTCCCAGGTGTGGCCACGGGCGTGATCCTCGCGCTCTCGCGTGCGATCGGCGAGACCGCACCGCTGCTGCTGCTCGGCGCCGCGACCTTCAACACGCAGAACCCGAGTGGGATCTTCAGCGCGATCTCGGCGCTCCCGCTGCAGATCAACACCTGGATCTCCGCGCCCGGCGCCGACTTCCAGGCCTTGGCGGCCAGCGCGATCATCGTGCTGCTCGTCGTGCTCGTCCTGATGAACAGCGTCGCGATCTATCTGCGCAACCGCTACGAACAGAAGTGGTAGGTGAAAGGTGCAAGAGGGGATGATCGACATCGAGCGTGACCCGCAGACAGCGGACGAGAAGGCCGGTGGGGAAACTCCTTTCCGCGGGATGGGCGAGACTGCCAGCATGGACACCGCGCAAGCGCAGGCCCCTGAAGTGACCGAGACCGTCCGCGAGGTGATCTTCGACGTCAAGGAACTCCAGGTCACCTACCCGAACGCGTCGGCGCCCGCGGTCGACAAGATCAGCTTCGAAATGGGCAAGAACGAGATCACGGCGCTGATCGGCCCTTCGGGCTGCGGCAAGTCAACGATGCTCCGCTGCCTCAACCGGATGAACGATTTGATCGTCGGGACCAACGTCACGGGCCAGATCCTCTACCACGGTGAGGACCTCTACGGCCCGAACGTTGATGCGGTCCAAGTCCGCAAGCGGATCGGAATGGTTTTCCAGAAGCCGAACCCGTTCCCCAAGTCGATCTACGAGAACATCGCCTTTGGCCCCCGCATCATCGGTATGGAGGGCGACATGGACCAGATCGTGGAGACGGCATTGCGCCGTGGTGCGCTCTGGGACGAGGTCAAGGACCGGCTCAAAGACAACGCCTTCGGGATGTCCGGCGGACAGCAGCAGCGGCTCTGCATCGCCCGCTGCCTCGCGGTCGCGCCCGATGTGATCTTGATGGACGAGCCTTGCTCCGCGCTCGACCCGATCTCGACCGGCAAGATCGAGGACCTGATGATCGAACTCAAGCAGGACTACTCGATCGTGATCGTCACCCACAACATGCAGCAGGCCGCGCGGATATCGGACAAGACGGCTTTCTTCGTCGTCTCGCTCGACGAGAACGACAACCGCACCGGAACGGTCGTCGAGTTCGACGACACGGAGAAGATTTTCACCAACCCGGCCGATGAGCGGACCGAGGCCTACGTGACCGGAAAGATGGGCTGATCGCGATGGCTGTCGATACCAGCAACCGCTCCAGCTTCCAGAACGAACTCGCCGGGCTCGAGGACCAGGCGCTCGGTGGGCTCGACATGGTCGTGGACTCCCTAGACCGCGTGCTCGAGTCGCTCGAGCAGCGCGACATCGAGCTCGCGTCGATGGTCGTAGCCGATGACGATCGGCTCGACGGCCGCTACCTCGAGGTCCATCAGGGCGTGCTTTCGCTGCTCGCCAGGCAGGCCCCGGTCGCCAGCGACCTGCGGCTCGTCGCGGCGATCCTCGACCTGATCAAGCACGTCGAGCGGATGGGCGATCAGTGCGTCAACATCGCCAAGTTGATCCCGCTCGACGGCCGGGACGCGCCGACGGAGGAGCGGATCATGCAGTCGCTGCACCGAATGGGCCGTCAGGCCTCCTCGATGGTGGCGCAGTGCAAGCAGTGCTTCGCCCGCCGCGATGTCGAGCTCGCCGAGGATCTCGTCCGCCAGGACGATCTGATCGATCAGCTCAACCGCGACATCTTCAGGATCGCGATCGAGATCGGCACCGATGAGGACACGCGCGAGTGGGCGATGCACATGATGTTGGTCGCCCGCGCGATCGAACGGATCGGCGACAACGCGGTCGACGTCGGCGAGCAGACGGCGTTCGTCGTGACAGGACTTTTCCGGGAGTTCGAGGACGCCTCGCACCTCGGGCGCCCGACGCCGCCGGCCTGAGAGCCCTCAGGCCGCGACGAGGCCGTGGCGCCGCCGGCTGAGCGGGACGGGCAGCGGAACGAGGCCACGCTCGAGCAGCCGCAGCGGGGCCGACCCGATCAGACGGTCGGCGGTCGAGCGCGGGAGGCCCGCCTCGATTGCGGCGTCGCGGCCCGCCGTCAGCGCCGGCGGGCGCACGAACGAGTGGGCGTCGGAGCCGAGCACGTGCGCCTGCCCGGCGGCGACGAGCTGAATCGCGTTCCAGCGCGAGAGGTCACCGTGGACCCCGAGCAGGGAGAGCGCGTTGATCTGGAGCAGCGTTCCGCGCGCCAGCTCCTCGGCCAGAACGGGGGCGCAGCGGCCGAAGATCTGGGCGCTGCGCTCCGGATGGGCGAGCACGATCCCGAAGCCGCGGTCGCGCAGCTCGTCGAGCGCCTCCGCGACCCCCTCGTCCAGACCGCTGAAGGGTGTCTCGACGAGCAGCCAGCGGCCGCCCGGAGGGCCCTGCGCGACCAGCTCGAGCTCGGCCTGCGACAGACGCCCGCCCATCTCGTGGCCGAGCTCGGCGCCGCACTCGACGCGTACGCTCAGGCCGGCGCGCGCGATTTCGGCCGCGACCGAGCGGGTCAGCTCCTCGAGCTCGCCGACATCGGTCACGAAGTCTCCGCGCACGTGGGGCGTGGCGACGATGCGGTCGGTGCCGTCGGCCGCGGCCAGCTCGGCCAGCTCCAGGCTCGCCGCGAGGCTCGGCGGCCCGTCGTCGAGGCCGGGGAGCAGATGGAAGTGCAGATCGGTCTGGCTCACCATGCTCAGAATGCGCCGATTACCAGGGAGATCGGTGAACTTCTCGTGACCGGACGGTGAAACCCCCGTTACCCTGGCGGCCCGACCTCACGTTCTCGGCCGCCGCCCCGTTCTATACGCATATGACCCTGCCACCGTTCCAAGTCGCGCTCGAGAGCCATCGCGACGACATCTGGCGGCTGCTGGTCGCCTCCGTCGGCCGCGATCGCGCTGACGACTGCTTCCAGGAGACGATCATCGCCGCCCTGCGTGGCTACCCCGACCTGGCCGGCGATTCGAACATCCGTGCCTGGATGCTGACGATCGCGAGCCGTAAGGCGATCGACGAGCATCGCGCCACACAGCGTCGTCCGGAGCCGGTCGGCGAGGGCCCCGAGAGCGCCTTCGCGCCCGATCTCGACGGCCCCGGCCAGATCTGGGAGCGCGTCCGCGATCTCCCCGGCAAGCAGCGCTCGGCCGTAGCGCTGCGTTTCGTCGTCGACCTCGACTACGCCGACATCGCGTTCGCGCTCGACTGCTCGCCCGAGGCTGCGCGGCGCAGCGTTCACGAGGGCCTCACCAAGCTTCGCCAAGACCTACCGAGGGAGTTGATCGCCGATGAGCGCCGATAGCGCAATCGAGACTGAGCTGAACCGCGAAATCCCTGCCGAGGGAGCCGAGGCCGCCAGCGCGGCCGCTCTGGACCGCGCCGCGGCCGAGGGGCTCGTCGACGTCGCCTACACCGTCGCCGACACGCCGATCGGCGGACTGCTGCTGGCGAGCACCGAGCGCGGGCTGGTCTGCGTCTCCTTCCACGACCTCAGCGGCGACGCCGCGCTCGAGCAGATCGCCGATCGGGTTTCCCCGCGCGTCGTCGAGCTGCCGCGCAAACTCGACGCGGCCCGCTTCGAGCTCGACGAGTTCTTCGCCGGCCGACGCCGCAGCTTCGAGGTCGCGCTCGACTGGACGCTGATCGATGGCTTCCGCCGCCACGTCCTCCAAAGGCTCGCCGCCGAGGTCGGCTACGGCGAGGTCGCGAGCTACGGGGAGCTCGCCACCGTCGTGGGCAAGCCGCGCGCGGCGCGGGCGGTCGGGACGGCCATGGCCACCAATCCGCTGCCGATCTTCGTCCCCTGCCACCGCGTCGTGCGCTCGGGCGGCGCGATCGGCAACTACGGCGGAGGTGTCGAGCGCAAGCGGTTCCTGCTCGACCTCGAGGGCGCGAGCAGGAACCACTAGCGAGCTGCCTACTTTCCGGGCGTGAACTCGATCAGCTGCTCGAGTCCGGTGCCGCCGGAGGTGTGGACGGCCTCCACCAGGCCGACTCCGGGGGCGTACATCTTGTACTCGTTGACCTTCGGCTCGAGCGGCACGAGATCCTTGGTCATGACGACGTCCTCGAAGAAGCCGAACGGAGCCTCCGCGATCTCGTCGGTGGCGAGCACCTCGGCCTCGTCCTCGGCCTCGCCGACGTACCACTCCTGCCGGTAGACCTGGCCGTCGGTCGGCGTGGCGGGCATGACGACCCCGGCCAGCGCTCCGTCAACGCCCGCCTCCCACGCGCCCTTGCTGTTGGCGACCTTGCCGTTGACGTACTCGTGGGTGTCCTCCCCCAGGTACCAGACGTTGCCGGCCGTATCCTGTGCGTACCAATCGAGGGTGTCCTCGACGACCTCGCCGTCCTCGGTGACCGTGTCGCGGACGACCCGGGCCTCGATGCCGTTAGCGATCATCTTCGTCTCGTCCAGGACCTCCACCTCGATGACTTCTTGGGTTCCCTCGATGTCGGTCTCGTGGTAGAGCCACTTGCTGCCAACCGCCATCGGCATGTACTCGTTGTCGATCTCGGTCGTGAAGTCGGCCGGATCCAGCTCGTAGGGCTCGCTGCCCTGGGGGAGAGCCGCGTCAGCGCCGGCCTCCGAGGTGCTCGCGGTCGACTGGGCGGTAGCCCCGCATGCTCCGAGGACCACCGTCGCGCCGAGTACGCCCAGGGCCGTGCCGATCATCCGTACCTCTCGCTTTGCTCGTTCCAACATCTCCTGCTCCTCTCGTTGCTTGCCTCTAACGGCAACTTAGGACGCGGCGATTGGAGTTCAGTTAGAGAAGCCTTGGAGCTTCGTTAGAGCAGACGGCCGTCCGTCGAGCGGTCGTCGGTACAGTCACCAACGTCATCGGAATCGCCTTTCCGATGACCGGCGGCCCGGGTGTTCACGCGCCGCGGGCCGCGTTTCATGAAGCGGCCGACTACGACTGCGGCCGAGGAATCCGGATCGAGACCCGCGCTCCCGGCGTCAGGTTTGCGGCCTCGGCGCTGCCTCCGTGCGCCTCGGCGATCACCTGCACGATCGAGAGCCCGAGGCCCGATCCGCCGCGCGTCCGGCCCTCGTCGCCGCGCGTGAACCGCTCGAACGCGCGCTCGAGGAACGCCGCCGGGAACCCCGGCCCCCGATCCTCGACCCCGAGCACGACCGCATCCCCGGCGTCGGCGAAGCTCAGCCGGATATCGCCCTCGCCGTAGCGCAGGGCGTTGTCGACAAGGTTGACCAGCGCCTGCTCGATTCGCAGGGGATCGGCGGTGATCGAGGTCACGCCGCCGGGATCGAACTTGATCGCGCGGCTGCTCTCACGAGATCTGCCGGCGAACCGCGCCTGGATCCGCGCACCCATGCGCGGCGCGTCGAAGGTCTCTATCCGCAGCGGCAGGCTCCGGTCGTCGGACCGGGCGACGACGAGCAGGTCCTCGGCAAGGCGCACGAGCCGGTCCGTCTCCTCGCCGACCGATGCCATCGCGTCGAGCAGCTCCTCGCGCGAGGGCCGCTCTTCGAGCGCCAGCTCGATCTCGCCTTTGAGGATCGCGAGCGGCGTCCGCAGCTCGTGGCTGGCGTCTGCGACGAACTGCCGCTCGCGCACGAGCGCCTCCTGGAGGCGCCCGAGCATCTGGTTGAGGGTCTTTCCGAGGCGGCTGATCTCATCGTCGGCCGGAGGAACGGGCAGCTGCTCGCCGTCCGAGCTCGCGCTGATCGAGTCCGCCCGCTCGCGCATCGCGTCGACCGGGCGCAGGGCGGCCGCCGCCAGCGCGTAGCCGGCGAGCGAGATCAGAAGGACGGCGACCGGGGCACCGATCAGCAGCAGCGTCGCCAATCCCTCGAGCGCTTCCTCGCGTGGCTCCAGCGACGTGGCGACGGCGGCGATCCTGGTCCGATCCTCCTCGCGCGCGGGCGCGGCGACAACCCTGATCGGCTCGGCCGGGTCGAGTGGGTTGGCGCGGTCGAAGATGATCGGTCCCGAGTTCGCCCGGTCGACCTGGGCCGCACTGAGCAGCGGCGTGTCCTTGATCGCCTGAGTCGCGTCGCTGATCGTCCCGTCGGACTCGAGCACCTGGGTGAAGCTCTGCGACTCGGCGGCGAGTCCAGGGACCGCCGTCTTCTCGAGTTCGACCGACCCCTCGGTGATCAGGGCAACGAGGTCCGCCGCCCGCGAGCGTAAGCCCGCGTCGATCGACTCGTCCAGGTCGGCGCCGAGGCGCAGATGCAGAAACAGGCCGGTTCCGGCGAAGACGAGGATCACGGCCAGCGCGAACGCCAGCGTCAGCTTCAGCCGGATCGGGAGGCGGCTCAAGGGGTCGCGTCCGAGTTGAGGCGGTAGCCGATCCCTCGAACCGTCTCGATCGAGTCGGCCCCCAGCTTCTTGCGCAGGTAGTTGACGTAGACGGCGATCACGTTCGAGCGGTTCTCGTACTCGTACTCCCACGCGTGCTCGAGCAGGTAGAAGCGCGTGAGCGCCTCGTCGGGATTGCGCATCAGGACCTCCAGCAGCGAGAACTCCTTCGGCGAGAGCGCCACCTCGGCGTCGTGTTGCCAGACGCGCTTCGCGGCCGGGTCCAGCCGCAACTGGCCGACTTCGAGGACCGTCGGCCGCTCGCCTCCACCGCGGCGGACGAGCGCTCGCAGGCGCGCTCGCAACTCGGTGAAGGAGAATGGCTTGGTCAGATAGTCGTCGGCCCCGCCGTCGAGGCCGGCGACGCGATCCTCGACGGCGTCTCGCGCGGTGAGCATCAGGACCGGCGCCCAAACCCCGTCGGTGCGCAACTGCCGGCAGGTTTCGAAGCCGTCGATGCCCGGCAGCATCACGTCGAGCACGATTGCGTCGTAGTCCGTCGAGCCCGCCATCCAGAGGGCGTCCTCGCCTTTGATCGCGACATCCGCGGCGATCCCGTCGCCGCGCAGCCCGCGGCGAATCATGCTCGCCAGCTTGACGTCGTCCTCGACGACCAGAACCCGCATCCGCCTATTGTGTTGCAGCGCGGTTAGAGAATCATTAGAAGGCGAGGAGCCCGGCCGTCAGGGCCGGGCTCCGTACCTCCATTCACGTCCGTCCAGGGGGACTACTCGTCGTCTTCGCCGGCGCCGTCGGTCTCGTCGCCGACGACGTTGAAGTCGGCGTCGAGCTGCACGTCGGTCTGGCTACCGTCAGCGTTGGTGACCTCGACCTCGTACTTGCTCTCCTCGTCGCCGACCTCGGTACCGCTGACCTTGCCGCCACCGAGGTAGTCGAGCGCAGCGGCGCTCGCCTGGTCGAGGGCCGAGCCCGTGATCGCCTTGTCGGGGCCTTCGGCCTCGTCTTCGGCCTTGTCGGCGGCCGGCGACTCCTGGGAGATCGCCGGGGGTGTTGACTCGTTGCCGGCCTGGGCGATGACCGAACCGCCGAGCGCCAGTGCGGCGAGCGCCGCGACGCCGAGCACTACGTTCCTGATCTGCTTCATCTCGAACTCCTTTGTCGTGGGTCTCACCTCTCGCCGCAGAGATTGCCGACCCACTGATTAGGCGACCGTTAGAGGACGGTAGCGACTGTCTAGAGTCTCGTCGATGATCTGGTTCCTGCGCCACGCCGAGGCGGTCGACGGAATCCCCGACTCGGAGCGCGAGCTGACGGCCAAGGGCCGCGGCCAGGCCGAGTACGCCGGCCGCGCGCTCGCCAAGCTGGACGTGCGCTTCGATGCCTGCTTCACGAGCCCCAAGGAGCGCGCGCTCGAGACCGCCCGGCTCGCCTGCCGCCACCTCGGTGTCGAGCCTACGATCGAGGAGTCGCTCGCCCAGGGGGAGTTCGATGCGGCGGCGCTCACGGCGGGCCTCGACAACACGCTGCTGGTCGGCCATGAGCCCGACTTCTCGGCCGCGGTGCAGGACCTCACCGGTGCCCGGATCGAGTTCAAGAAGTCGGGCGTCGCGGTCGTCGACGGGCGGCTCCTGTTGAGGCTGCTGCGCCCCGCCGACCTGCGCGCGATGGCCGACGGGGGTTGACCGTGGCGTTCGCCTGCATCGACATCGGCAGCAACACGATCCGGCTGCTCGTCTCCGAGGAGGCCGACGGCCAGCTGCGCGAGCTGATGACCCAGCGGGTCTATACGCGGATCGGCAAGAGCCTCCACAAGCATTCGAAGATCCCCAAGGACAAGATCGCCGAATCGGCCGAGGTCGTCGCAACCCAGGCGCGCCACGCTGTCGAATCCGGCGCAGAGCGGATCGCGATCGTCGCCACCGCGGCGATCCGCGAGGCGCCCAACCGCCACGAGTTCGTCACCGCCGTCGAGGCGGCGGCCGAGTTCCCCGTACGAGTGCTGTCGGGCGACGAGGAGGCGCGGCTGTCGTTTGTCGGAGCGACCAAGACGCTCGGCACGCCGGTCGGCGGCGGCGGGGTCGCGGTCGTCGATGTCGGCGGCGGCTCGACCGAGATCGCGATCGGCACCGCTGGCGGCGTCACCTGGGCCGAGACTTTCAGGGTCGGCTCCGGGTTCCTGACCGAGAGCTATCTCAAGTCCGATCCGCCGTCCGCCAAGGAGCTGAAGAAGGTTCGCCAGCACGTCGAGGGGGTCTTCGAGGGGCTCGAGCTCCCGCAGACCAGCGACGAGCCGCTCGAACGCGGCGTGGCCGTCGGCGGCAGCGCGACTTCGCTGCGCAAGATGGTCGGCGCCGAGCTCAACCACGACACCCTCGAACGGGGGATCGCGATCCTCGCCGGCAGCGAGATCGCCGCGGTCGCCCAGCGGTTCGAGCTCGACCCGACCCGCGTCCGGCTGCTGCCCGCAGGCATGATCGCCCTCGAGGCCGTCTCAGACGCCCTTGAGCTGAGCCTGACGATCGGAAACGGCGGCCTGCGCGAGGGAGTGATCCTCGAGATGGTCGCCGAGCGCGTCGGCGTCCGCCACGGATCGGCCGACTGATGGCACGCGCGCGGGAGATCACGGGCATCGTGCCCGAGGCGCGGTTCGGCGAGGCCGCCGCGAGCGCCGTCGCGACGCGCGCCGAGGAGGTCTTCGAGTTCGCCGATCGCGTGCTCGACACGGGCGACATCGAAGGGCTGCACGCGATGCGCGTGGCGACCCGCCGACTGCGCGCCGCGCTCGAGGTCTACGCGCCGGCGTTCCCGCGCAAGGCGCACGCCGCCGCGCTCGCCGAGGTCAAGGCGCTCGCCGGCGATCTCGGAGTGCGCCGCGACCTCGACGTCGCAATCAAGACGCTGGGCGAGATCGAGAGCGGTTTCCACACCGCCGACCGGCCGGGCGTCGAGCACCTGATCGAGGCCCTCGCCAAGCGTCAGAGCGCGGCCAACGAGTTGATCGCCGCGCGGCTCACCGAGATCGAGCGCAACGAGCTCCAGGCGCGGTTGCGAGACCTCTCGGAGATGGCGCGCGGATCGAGGCGGCCGGCGGAATGAAGGCGCGCAAGGTCAAAGGTGTCGAGCCTGAGGGCTGGCTGGCGGAGAACGCGCGCCGGATCGTCCTGGTGCGGCTCGACGAGCTGACCTCTTTCTCGGAAGCGATCCACGACCCGAACCGGGTCAGGCGCCTTCACGACATGCGGATCGCCGCCAAGCGGCTGCGCTATGTGCTCGAGCTCCACGAGCCGGTGTTCGGGCCGGCGAGCCGCGCCGCGGCGAAGATCGTGCGCGACGTCCAGGAGCTGCTCGGCGAGATCCACGACTGCGACGAGATGCTGCCGATGGTCGAGCGCCACGCGCGTGACCTGCGCCGCGAGGATGCCGAACTCGTCCGCGCCGCCGCACCGGACGACGCCACCGACCTCGAGCCCGCCGCCGTGGGCGCTGCGATCCACTCCGAGCGCTACCGCGGACTCGAGTCGCTCGCGACATTCCTGCGTGCCCGCCGCGTCCTGCTCTACGAGCGCTTCATCCGCGAGTGGGACGTGCTCGAGGAGCGTGACTTCGCGGGCAAGCTCGAATGGGATCTCGAGCGGGCGAGCGAGCGAGCGGTGGCCCGAGCGGTCACCCAGGCCGAGCGCGAGGCGGCTGAACGCGAGGCCGCCCGGCTCGCCGCCGCCCAGCAGCGCGCCGCCGAGGAGGAAGCGACTCGACTCGCCGAGGAGCTCGATCGGCGGGCGACCGAGGAGTCCGAGCGGCTCGCCAAGGGGCTTGCGGGCGAGGGCGCTAACATCGATCCGGCGTCGGGCAACGGGGAGGGGACCTCGAGCTAGCAAATGTCCTACGTCACCGAAAATCCATCTGAGATCGAGCCGCCGACCTTCGGCGTCGCGCAAAGCGACCCGGTCGCGCCACCGCTCGACTCCCCAGAGCTCTACACCAACCGTGAGCTGACCTGGGTCGACTTCAACGACCGCGTCCTGCAGCTCGCCGAGGACGACCGTCTGCCGCTACTCGAACGGCTCAAGTTCCTCGCGATCTTCGCTTCCAACCTCGACGAGTTCTTCATGATCCGGGTTGCGGGCCTGCACGACCAGGTCGACGCCGGGATCGACCCCCGCGGACCCGACGGCCTCAGCCCGTCCGAGACGATCGACGGCATCGGCGCACGGGTGCGGCCGCTGTACGTGCGCCAGGCCGAGCAGTTCGGCAGCCGGATCGCGCCGGCGCTCGCCGAGGAGGGCCTGCGGATCGCCAGCTGCGAGGACTGCTCACCGGCCGAGCTCGAGGCGATCGACAAGCGGTTCAACAACCAGATCTTCCCCGCCCTCACCCCGCTTGGGGTTGGGCACGGCCGTCCGTTCCCCTACATCTCCAACCTCTCGCTGAGCCTCGCCGTTTCGCTGCGCGATCCGGAGTCGGGCGTCGAGTCCTTCGCGCGCGTGAAGGTGCCGAAGGAAGTCCTCCCGCGGTTCATGGAGATCGACGTCGAGGAGCAACGCGTATTCGTGCCGCTCGAGAGCGTCATCGCACGCAACCTCGACGAGCTCTTCCCGGGGATGGAGATCACCGGGCACGAGGTCTTCCGGGTCGCTCGCGACGCGGATTTCACCGTCTCAGACGAGGCCGACGACCTCGTTCGCGCCGTCGAGGCGGAGCTTCGTCGCCGCCGCTTCGGCGAGGTCGTACGGCTCGAGGTCGGTGCCGGGATGGATCCCCAGCTGCGCGCCCGGCTGATCGAGTGGCTGGAGCTCGAGGAGCGGCAGGTCTATGACATCGACGGCCTGCTCGACATGGCCGACCTCTGGCAGATCTACGGGCTCGACGAGTTCAAGCGGCTGCGCGAGAAAAAGTGGACGCCGACCGCCCGTCCCCCGTTCGCCGCCGAGCGTGACGACCAGCCCGACGTCTTCGCGGCGATGCGCCAGGGCGACCTCGTCGTCCACCATCCCTACGACTCTTTTGCGCTGAGCGTCGAGCGGTTCCTCGCGCAGGCCGTGATGGATCCGGACGTGCTCGCGATCAAGATGACCGTCTACCGGACCTCCGATGATTCGGGTCTCGTGCCGGCGCTGATCCAGGCCGCCGAGCAGGGCAAGCAGACCGTCTGCATGCTCGAGCTCAAGGCGCGCTTCGACGAGCGCCGGAACATCGAGTGGGCGCGCGCGCTGGAAGAGGTCGGCGCGCACGTGGTCCACGGCCTGCCGGGGCTCAAGACCCACTGCAAGGCGCTGCTCGTCGTCCGCCGGGAGGGCGACGGGACGCGCAACTACGTCCACATCGGGACTGGCAACTACCACGCCAAGACGGCGCGGCTCTACGAGGACTTCGGGTTCTTCACCTCCGATCCCGACATCACCGGCGACGTCGCCGACATGTTCAACCTGCTGACCGGATTCGCGCGGCCGTCGCAGTTCCAGAAGCTGCTCGTCGCACCCGCCTACATGCGCGACGGTCTGCTCGAGCAGATCGAGAGGACGGTCGAGGCCCACCGCCAGGGCGGCGAGGCGCGAATCACGATCAAGTGCAACTCGCTCGTCGACCAGCGGTCGATCACGGCGCTTTACGAGGCTTCCCAGGCCGGCGTTCAGGTCGACATCAACGTGCGCGGAATCTGCTGCCTGATGCCCGGGGTCGAAGGAGTCAGCGAGAACATCCGCGTGCGGTCGGTCGTCGGGCGCTTCCTCGAGCATTCCCGCATCTACGCGTTCCGCCGCGGTGGTGATGAGGCCTACTTCATCGGCTCTGCCGACCTGATGCCGCGTAACCTCGACGATCGCGTGGAGCTGCTCGTGCCGATCGAGAGCCCAGCGATCCGCGCCGAGCTGGCCGACACGCTCGAGCGCTGTCTCGCCGATGACACCTTCTCGTGGGAACTCCGCTCAGATGGCAGCTGGGAGCGCCGATCCGGCGAAACCCGCTGCGCCCACGAGGAGCTGATGGAGCAGGCACTCGACCGAATGGTCGTCTCGGACTGAAAAGCAACGTGGCCCCGGAGTGCTCCGGAGCCACGTGCGGCAACGAGGAGGGGATCTCGTTGATCGCAAGCTTGCCCGCCCAGCCCGCCGCTGCTGTAAAAAGACTGAGAACCCATGATTGTCATCGCCCACGCCGGCCACTGGCTGATCGGCGTCCTGCAGTTCGTCCCGGTGGTCGCCTTCATCGGCTGGCTCGTGTTCGTCCACGTCCGTGACCGGCGCAGGGGGGCCGAGGAGGACGCGCCCGCCGAGGGCTAGCTGCAGCGCGCGGAGGCGCAAACCCTTCAGACACGCGCTCCCACCAAAACGCGAGCGACCGGACTCGAACCGGCGACCTCCGGCGTGACAGGCCGGCGTTCTAACCAACTGAACTACGCCCGCGAGAGCCCGTGAAGCCTAGCGAAAGCGCTCGCGTCGGCTCACCGCCCGCGGAACGACGCGAGCTTGCGTTTGGCGAGCTTGCGCACGGGACGGTACTTGCGCTTCCCGAGGCGCTCGGCGAGGTCGGCGTCCTCCAGCCGCTGCCAGACCACGGGGCACCGTTTGCAGCGCGGGTCGGACTGGCAGCATTTCTTCTTCGTTCTGACCGTCGGCGCGGGCATCGGACGAACCTACCACGGGCACCATTAGGGCGCCCTAATAAGAGCAAGCGTTCGATCTCGGATACGTTCCCGCCATGACGATCCCGATCTCAGGCGCGCGCGTGCTGCTGACCGGCGCCAGCGGCGGGATCGGCGATGCAATCGCGCGTGAATTGCACGGCCGGGGCGCGACCGTGGTTGTGTCCGGCCGCCGGGCCGAGTTGCTCGACGCGCTGCGCGAGGAGCTCGGACCGCGGATCGAGTGCGCTCCCGCCGACCTCGCCAAGGCGAAGGAGGTCGACGGGCTGGTGGCTGCGGCCGGCGCCGTCGACGTGCTGGTCGCCAACGCCGGACTGCCGGCCAGCGGACCGTATGACGGCTTCACCGTTGATGAGATCGACCGCGCCCTGATGGTCAACCTGCGCGCCCCGATCCAGCTCACGCGGGCGCTGGCACCGGCGATGGTCGGCCGGGGCAAGGGTCAGCTGGTCTACATCTCATCGATCTCGGGGAAGATCGCGACCTCTGGTGCCTCGCTCTACTCCGCGACCAAGTTCGGCCTGCGCGGCTACGCGTTCGGCGTCGGCCGCGACCTCACCGGCAGTGGCGTTGGCGCGAGCTGCGTCTTCCCAGGGTTCATCTCCGACGCGGGCATGTTCGCCGACACCGGCCTCGAGACACCCCCCGGCATCGGAACGTCGAAGCCGGAGGAGGTCGTAGCGGCGGTCGTCAAGGCGATCGAGCGTGGCCCGAGCGAGATCGATGTCGCGCCCGCTTTCGTGCGCGCCTCGGCCAAGCTGAGCGGGATCGCTCCGAACCTCGTCGCTGGGATCTCGACCCGGCTCGGCGGCGAGAAGTTCGCCGGCGAGTTCGGCAAGCGCCAGCAGGACAAGCAGTAGTCATCGGATCCCGCTAGCGCGGGAGGTGCATGCCGAGCCGCCGCGGCATCCCCGCGACCAGCCGCGCTCGGCCCGCAGAACCGTTAGTTGCCGGTCATCGTGCCGGGCTCCGGCGTGCCCATCACGGCCGGGAACTCGCTCGTCGGCGGGCTCGGCTCCGCGACCTCGAGCGCCGCGCGAACGATCCGGCGCTGCTGGGCGAGGTGGGCGGCGGCGTAGCCCTCGCCGGGGCTCGCGCGTAGCGGCCGCCCGACGTACTGGTACTCGATCCCATCCGAGAGCAGCGAACGCAGCCGTGGCCACATCACCTTGCGAGCACCCATGTTCATCGGCTCCTCCTGCGCCCAGACGACGGTCTTGAGGTTCGGGTAGCTCTTGATCAGCTCGGAGAGCTCGTTGCGAGCGAACGGGTAGAGCAGTTCGACTCGCCCGATCGCGATGTTCGGCCGCAGCGGCCGCGCTTCGTGGCCGGTCAGGTCGTAGTAGAGCTTGCCCGAGCAGAGAACCAGGCGGTTGACCTCACTGCGTGCGCCGGGCAGGGTCGGATCGTCGAGCACAGGCTTGAACTGCCCGTCGCAGAGCTCGTCGACCGCCGAGACCGCCGCCGGCAACCTCAGCAGGCTCTTCGGGGTCATGATGATCAGCGGTCGGCGCTTTTCGACCAGCGCCTGACGGCGCAGCAGGTGGAAGTACTGCGCGGGCGTTGTGCAGTTGGCGATCCTGATGTTGCCCTCCGAGGAGTTCGCCATGAACCGCTCGAGTCGAGCGCTCGAGTGTTCGGGGCCGGACCCCTCATAGCCGTGCGGGAGCAGCAGCGTCAGTCGCGAGGTGAGCCCCCACTTCGAGAGCCCGGAGACGAGGAACTGGTCGACGATCACCTGCGCCGAGTTGACGAAGTCGCCGAACTGCGCCTCCCAGAGAACGAGCGCCTCGGGCGCGTGGGCGGCATAGCCGTACTCGAAACCGAGGCACGCGATCTCCGACAGCGGCGAGTTGTGGAGCTCGAACGGCACGGTCGCATTGGCGAGCTTCTGGATCGGGCAGTGCTGGTCGCCGGTCTGCTCGTCGTGAAAGACGAGGTGGCGCTGGCTGAACGTGCCGCGCTCGACGTCCTGGCCGGTCATGCGGACGGGCACGTCCTGCTCGAGCAGCGAGCCGAGGGCGAGCGCCTCCGCGTGGGCCCAATCGAGCATTCCGCCGTCTTCCTCGAACGCCTTCAGCCGCTTGGCCATCTGCGGCTTGAGCTTGCGGTGCATGTTGAAGCCGTCCGGTACGCGGTGGAGCTGGCGGTTGAGCGCCTCGAGAGTCTCGCGCGGGAGAGCGGTGCGCGGCTCCTTGCTGGGTGAGCGGTCGATCTCGTGCTCGCCGGTGTCCTCCTCGGCGCGCACCCCGAAGTGCTCCTTGAGCTCGTTGTGCGCTTCCTGGATCTCGGCGTAGGCGGTCTGGAAGATCTCCTCGTCCTCGGCAGGCTTGATCGCCTCCTGCTCGAGCAGTTTGGCGGCGTAGATCGCGCGCACCGTCGGGTGCTCCTTGATCCGCGCGTACATCTCGGGCTGGGTGTAGGCGGGCTCGTCCTGCTCGTTGTGACCGAATCGCCGGTAGCCGATCAGGTCGATCAGCGAGTCGCGTCCGAATCGCTCGCGGAACGCAAAGGCGAGCCAGGCGGCCGAGACGCAGGCCTCGACATCGTCGGCGTTGACGTGGATGATCGGCACGTCGAAGCCCTTAGCGAGGTCGGAGGCGTAGCGGGTCGAGCGCGCGTCGGAGGGATCGGTCGTGAACCCCACCTGGTTGTTGGTGATGATGTGGATTGTGCCGCCGGTCGAGTAGCCCTTCAGCGACTGGAGGTTGAGCGTCTCGGCGACGACGCCCTGTCCGGGGAAGGCGGCATCGCCATGGAGCAGGACGGGCAGCACGACACTCGGGTCGTGGTGGATCTCGCGACCCTTGCGACTCGTCTGGTCGGCGCGGGCGCGACCGACGACGACCGGGTCGACGTACTCGAGGTGGCTCGGGTTGGATGCGAGCGTGACCGTGATGCCCTTGCCCGAGCTGGTCGCGTAGTTGCCCGAGGCGCCGTGGTGGTACTTGACGTCGCCGGTTCCACCGACGGGCATCGCCGTCTCGTCCATCACCTCGAGGTGGGACTCGCTCTCGAACTCGACGAGGATCGAGCCGTAGGGGCGCCCGACCGTGTGGGCGAGAACGTTCAGCCGACCGCGGTGGGCCATCCCGATCACGACCTCGCGGGCACCCTCCGCGGAGGCGAGCTCGATCGTCTCGTCGAGCATCGGCACGACCATGTCGAGCCCCTCGATCGAGAACTGCTTCTTGCCGAGGAACGCCTTGTGGAGGTAGCTCTCGAGTGCTTCGACCTGGGAGAGGCGCTGGAGCAGCCCGCGCTTGCGGCCGGCGTCGAGGGCCGGGCGGAAGGCGCCCGACTCGATTGCCTGGCGTAGCCAGATCCGATGCTCGTGGTCCGAGATGTGCTCGATCTCGTAGGCGATCGTTCCGCAGTAGGTGTCCTGCAGCCGCGGCAGCGCGTCGGCGAAGGTCTTGCCGGGGACCGCGACCCGCAGCACCGAGGCCGGGATCTGCTCCATCTGCTGCTCGGTCAGGTTGACGGTCTCCGGGCTGAGTGCCGGATCGCCAAGCGGCTGGGAGCCAAGCGGGTCGAGGTCGGCCGCGAGGTGGCCGTGCATACGGTGGGCCTTGACGACCGAGGTCGCCGCCTGGACGGCCTGCATCAGCGCCTCGTTGGCGACCGCGCCCGCGGCGATCTCGGGCTGGACCCTCGCGGGGGCGGGCTCGTCGGCGGTGATCTCGGTCGGCCCGCGCTCGGCCGCCTCGGAGTCGTAGGGCTCGATCTCGATCTTGCTCGCGGCGAAGATCGTGTCGTAGAACCCGTGCTCGCCTTGGAGCAGATGGTCGATCGTGCGCAGGAAGGCACCCGACTCGGCCCCCTGGATCACGCGGTGGTCATAGGTCGAGGTCACCGTCATGACCTTCGATACGGCGAGTTGGTCGAGCGCGGCCTGGTTGGCCTCGCCGAATCCCGCGGGATAGGCGATCGCTCCGGTCGCGACGATCGTGCCCTGGCCCGGCATCAGCCGCGGCACCGAGGCAACGGTGCCGATTCCGCCGGGGTTAGTCAGGGTGATGTTGGCGCCCTGGTAGTCGTCGGCGCCGAGCTCGTTGTCGCGAGCTCCGAAGACCTTCTCGTCGTAGGCGGAGACGAAGCCGTCGAAGTCGAGCGTGTCGGCGTTCTTGATCACCGGGACGAGCAGCGCGCGCGTACCGTCCTTGCGCTCGATGTCGACCGCGAGGCCGAGGCTGACGCCGCCCGGGTCGATCCGCTGCGGCTTGCCGTCGGCTTCGGCGTAGGCGTGGGCCATGACCGGCATCTCGCGCGCGGCCTGGACGATCGCCCAGGCGATCAGGTGGGTGAAGGAGAGCTTGCGCCCGCCCTCCTTGAGCGCGCGGCGCCGCGCGTCGAGCAGGCCGACGGGGAGCGTGCGGAAGCTCGTCGCCGTCGGGATCGAGCGGCTCTCGTTCATGAACCGCGCGAGCGTCGCGGCCGGTCCGCGGATGGCGGTCGTCTTAGCCTCGGTGGGAGTGGCTGCGGGGCTCGCCGGCCCCGCGCCGTTGCCGTCGATCGCCGCCTGGACGTCGGACTTGGTCACCTTGCCGCCGCGGCCGGAGCCGGCGAGGGTGCTGGCGTCGATGTCGTGCGCTGCAGCCATCCGACCGGCGACGGGGGTGACGTTGCCGGAGTCCGACGGCGCGGATGTCGCGGGGGAATCGGGCGAGGCCGCGGGCTCAGGCGCAGCAGCGCCGCTCCCGGTGCCGACCGCGATCCGCGCGAGCACCGCGCCGACGGGCACGGTCTCATCAGCGCCGACCAGGATCTCGGTGATCGTCCCCGCCGCGGGGGACGGGACCTCGGTGTCGACCTTGTCGGTCGAGACCTCGACGATCCCCTCGTCGAGCTCGACGCGATCGCCGACCTGCTTGAGCCACTCGAGGATCGTCCCCTCCTGTACCGACTCACCCATCTCGGGAAACGCGAGCTCGACCACTTCGCCTGAGACCTCGCCGGGTGAGCTCGAGCGTTCACCGTCGCCTACGCTCGGGGCTTCGATCGAGCCGGGCGGGTCGACCACGTACTCGGCCTCGATCGCCGCGGCCTCCTCGGCGGTCGCCCCCCCCTCGTCTGCGGTCGAAGCATCGATGCCGGCCGCGCCTCTATCGGCCTGGGGGTCACCGCCGTTGGCGGCGCCGTCGCCGCCAGCGGCCGTGACGCCGTTCGGGTCGATCTCGGCGAGCGGCGTTCCGACTGGCACGGTCTCATCCGGGCCGACGAGGATCTTGGTCAGCGTGCCCGCGATCGGCGAGGGAACCTCGGTGTCGACCTTGTCGGTCGAGACCTCGACGAGGCCCTCATCGACTTCGACTGGGTCACCCTCCTGCTTGAGCCATCCGAGGACCGTTCCCTCGGTCACGGACTCGCCCATTTCGGGCATCAGGAGCTGGACGGTGGTCCCGGTGGACACTAGAACCTTCAGTCTAGTATCTAACCGATCGTGGCCCGCCGACTGAAGCATTGGGGGTGGGGCTATGAGGACCAGCAGCCCGCGCACACCGAGGTCGAGGCTATCGCCCGCGGCGCTCGCGAGCAGCTCGGCTTCGGCGACGGTGTGGCGGAGCGGTTCGTGCCGATCGAGGATGTCGTGCTCCCCGAGCCCCGGATCGCGGCTCCGACCTCGCTCGAGGCGATCTGCGCGACCGACGCCCACACCCGCGCGCTGCACACCTACGGCCGCGCTTACCGCGACATCGTGCGCGCCTTCCGCGGCCGCTTCGACAACCCGCCTGACCTCGTCGCCCGGCCGCGGTCCGAACAGGAGCTCGAGCAAGTGCTCGACTGGTGTGCCGAGGCCGGTGCCGCGGCGATCCCGTTCGGCGGCGGGACGAGCGTCGTCGGCGGCGTTGAGGCGCGCGTCGGCGAGCAGTACCGGGGCGTCGTCTCGATCGATCTCAAGGCGCTCGACCGGGTGCTCGAGATCGACCGCACCTCCCGCGCGGCGCTGATCCAGGGCGGGGCGACCGGGCCGGTGCTCGAGGATCAGCTGCGCGAGCACGACCTGACGTTGCGCCACTACCCGCAGTCGTTCGAGTACTCGACGCTCGGGGGCTGGATCGCGACCCGCGCGGGCGGCCACTTCGCGACCCTGCTGACCCACATCGACGACCTCGTCGAATCGGTCCGCGCGATCACCCCGACCGGCGTCTGGGAGAGTCGGCGACTGCCGGGATCGGGCGCCGGGCCAAGCCCCGACCGGATGCTGATCGGCTCGGAGGGGACGCTTGGCGTGATCACCCAGGCCTGGGTGCGCCTCCAGGATCGCCCGCGCTTCAAGGCCGGCGCCAGCGTCGGCTTCGACGATTTCAGCGCCGGCGCCGAGGCCGTCCGGGTGCTCTCCCAGAGTGGGCTTTGGCCTTCGAACTGTCGGCTGCTGGATGAGCGGGAGGCGGCGCTGAACGGGGCCGCTGAGCAGGGCGCGCTGCTGGTGCTCGGCTTCGAGTCGGCCGACCACCCAATCGAGCCGATGATGGACCGTGCGCTCGAGTGCTGCGCCGATCACGGCGGCGTCGCGCGTTCCTCCTCCTCGGAGGGTCCGGCTGAGGGCGCCGCTGCCTGGCGCGATTCCTTCCTCCAGATGCCCTATATCCGCGACTCGCTGATCGCCGCCGGCGTGCTCGCCGAGACCTTCGAGACGGCGATCACGTGGGACCGGCTCGAGAGCTACGTCAACCAGGTCCGCAGCACCGTCGAGGGCGCGCTCGAAGCGGAGACCGGCGGCCGGGTGAGCTGCCGCTTCACCCACGTCTATCCGGACGGCGCCGCGCCGTACTTCACGGTGCTCGCGCCGGCTCGGCGCGGCTCCGAGCTCGAGCAGTGGGATGCGATCAAGGCGGTCGCCTCCGAGGCGATCGAATCGGCCGGCGGGACGATCACCCACCACCACGCGGTCGGCCGCGACCATCGGCCCTGGTACGACCGCCAGCGCCCGGACCCGTTCGCCGCCGCGATGGTCGCCGCCAAGCGCGCGGTCGACCCGGACGCGATCCTCAACCCCGGCGTGCTCTTCGATGCCGCCCGGTAGGGAGCCGCCGAAGGCCCGCGAGCTCGGCCGCGCCGACCGCGTGATGCCCGGGATCTGGCGGCTGCGGCTGCCGATCACGCTCTGGCCGGGCGTACCGCACGTGAACGCCTACGCGATCACCGCGGGCAGCGGCATCGTGCTGATCGACACCGGCCTCGACGAGCCCGGCGCGCTCGGCGAGCTGGAGCGCGCGCTCGGCCATGCGGGCGCGAAGCTGGAGCACGTCCGGCTGCTGGTCTGCACCCACGCCCACACCGACCATTACGGGCTCGCCGCGCCGATCGTCGAAGCCTCGGGCTGCGAGCTCTGGATGCATCCCAACTACGGGCACATGCTCGCCGGCGCCGAGGATCCCGCCGCGGCGCTCGAGCGTCGCGTCGAGGTCGCGCGCCAGAGCGGTGTTCCAATCGAGGCGCTGCGCGCCTACCAGGAGGCGCGCAAGGGCTCGCCAACCGGCATCGCGCGGATTATCGAGCCCGATCGCGAGCTGCTGCCGGGGGTCGAGATCGAGACCGACCTCGGCCGCTGGCAGGTCTACGAGACGCCGGGACACGCGCCTTCGCACGTCTGCCTGCACCAGCCCGAGAAGGGGATCCTGCTGTCGGGCGACCACCTCCTCGGGCGAGTCTCGCTGTTCTACGACTACGGCCACACTCCCGACCCGGCCGGCGAGTTCCTCCAGAGCCTCGACACCGTCGAGCGGTTGCGCGCGGGGCTCTGCCTGGCCGGCCACGGCCGTCCGTTCCGCGACGTCCAGGCTCACATCGACGCCAACCGGGTGAGCGTGAGCGAGCGGATGAGCCGCGTGCAAACGGCGCTCGGGCGCGGTCCAAGCACACCGTTTGACCTCCTGCCCGACCTCTTCGCCGTCACGCGCGAAGAGCTCAATCCGATGATGGTCTCCTGGGGGCTCCAAGAGACGCTCAGCTACCTCACGCACCTCGCCGCACGGGGCGAGGTCGAGCGGATCGACGGCGAAGACCCCGAACGCTGGCAGCTCCGCCCAGCCTGACCTCGCTCCAGCGCGCCCCGCGCGCCGCGGCACCCCGGGCGATGCCCCGCCCGGGGGGGCGAGATTCCACCGTTCACCTCTTTTCTGTCCTATGGACGGAAAAAGGGTGAACGGCGACTGGCGGTTGGTTGACCTTGCGACAAGACAGCACGGTTTGGTTACGCGCCAGCAACTGCTGGACCTCGGACTCGGGTCCGATGCCGTCGTCAGCCGCATCGCGACAGGGCGGCTCCATCCGATTCACGCCGGTGTCTACGCACTCGGGCGGCCCGATCTGACCGAGAACGGCCGCCCAGGGCAACGACCAACGCTTCGAACGGGCGTACGAAGCCGCGGAGCGCAAGGATCTCCTCGACGGCCGCGCGCTCGATCGCCTGCTCGCTCGCCATCCCCGCCGCGCCGGGACAAAGTTCCTGCGCGCGGCGCGCCCGCCCTCCCGGGCTGGACCCGCTCAGAGCTCGAGCGCCGGTTCCTGACCTTCTGCTCGGCCAACGACCTCCCCCGGCCGGCCGTCAACTGCTCGGTGATCGGCCACGAGGTCGACATGCTCTGGGACGACCGGCAGCTGATCGCCGAGCTCGACGGCTTCGAGTACCACCACACGCGCCGCGCCTTCGAGGAGGACCGCGACCGTGACGCGCAGCTTCTGCTGGCCGGCTACCGCGTGATCCGCGTGACCTGGGAAAAGGTCATGCGACGTCCCGAGCAACTCGCGAAGGAGCTGCACGGCCTGCTCCGTTAGGCTCCGCGCCATGGAACGAATGAGCCCGCTCGATGCCTCCTTCCTCCACATCGAGGACGGCATCAGCCACATGCACATCGGCTCGGTCGCGATCTTCGAGGGCCCGCCGCCGGCCTACGAGGACTTCGCGGCGATGGTCGCCCGTAAGCTGCCGCTGATCCCCCGCTACCGGCAGGTGGTCCGCTTCACGCCGATGGGCCTCGGCCGCCCCGCCTGGATCGACGATCCGGGCTTCAATCTCGGCTACCACGTCCGCCACACCGCGCTGCCCGATCCGGGCGGCGAAGAGGAGCTGCGCAAGGTCGTCGGCAGGCTGATGAGCCAGCAGCTCGATCGCTCCAAGCCGCTCTGGGAGCTGTGGGTCGCCGAGGGGCTCGACCACGGCCGCTGGGCGCTGATCTCGAAGGTCCACCACTGCATGGTCGACGGCGTCTCGGGCACCGACCTGATGGCCGTCCTGCTCGACCTCAAGCGCGAGCCCGACCCCGCCGTCATCGAGGACCGCTGGTTGCCCGCCCCGCGGCCCTCGCGCGCCGAGCTTGTCGCCCAGGCGATCGCCGAGCGGGCCGTGAACCCCTACGAGTACGTCCGTGGGCTGCGCTCACTGACCCGTGCTCCGCGAATGGTCAGCAGCCAGCTGACCGACGCCGCCAAAGGACTCGTCTCCTACGGCAGCATGATTCAGCGCGGCGCACCAGAGACGACGCTCAACGGCCCGATCGGACCGCACCGCCGCTGGGACTGGGCGCGGACCCGGCTGAGCGACGTCAAGATCGTCCGCGCGGCCTACGGTGGCACGGTCAACGACGTGGTGCTCGCGGTCATCACGCGCGGCTTCCGCGACTTGCTGCGCTCGCGCGGGGAGCCGGTCGCCGGCCGCCATCTGACCACGATGGTGCCGGTCTCGGTGCGCTCCGAATCAGAGCGCGGCGCCTACAACAACAAGGTCTCGGCGATGTTCGCCCGGCTGCCGGTCGGTCTCGAGGACCCGATCGACCGGCTCAACGCGATCCGCTCCCAGATGGAGGGGCTCAAGGACTCGCACCAGGCGGTGGCCGGCGAGGTGCTTACCTCGCTGACCGGCTTCGCGCCACCGATGCTGCTGGCGCTCGGCGCCCGGGCCGCCGGCCGGATGTCACAGCGCAACCTCAACACGATCACGACCAACGTCCCCGGCCCTCAGTTCCCGCTCTACGCGCTCGGCCGGCGGATGCTCGAGGCGATCCCCTACGTCCCGCTGGCCAGCACCCTGCGCACGACGGTCGCGATCTTCTCCTACGACGGCAGCCTGACCTTCGGCGTCACCGGCGACTACGACGAGGCCGCCGACATCGGCGTCCTCTGTGACGGGATCGAGGACGGCATGGACGAGCTCGTCGCGCTCTCGGGCGCGAGCGGTATCGGAACAGAGGACCTCAGCGCGACTAAACCGGCGCCGCGATCCGATCCCACGGTCGCGCCGCCCGCAGCGCAGCAAGGATCGCCCGCGTCGCCGGAGAGCGATTGAGCGTGTAGAAGTGGATCCCGGGAGCGCCCCGGGCGAGCAGATCGGCGCATTGGAGTGTCGCGTAGGCAACCCCGAGCTCGGACACGGCCTCGGAATCCGAAGCGCGCGAGGCCAGCTCCCGCTCGAGTGCCGGCGGGATCGACGTGCCGCACATCTCCGTGAACCGCTTGATCTGCCCGTAGCCGGTCACCGGCATGATCCCGGGAATGATCGGGACGTCGATCCCGGCCGCGCGCGCCTGCTCGACGAAGTCGAAGTAGAGCTCGTTGTCGAAGAACAGCTGGGTGATCAGGAAGCGCACACCGGCGTCGAGCTTCAGCTTCAGGAAGCCGAGGTCGTGGGCCAGATCGACCGCCTCGGGATGGACCTCCGGGAAGCAGGCGCCGCCCGTCGCGAAGTCGTAGTCGGCGGCGATCAGAGCGGCGAGCTCGGTCGAGTAGCGCAGCCCCTCCGGGTGGGGCCGCCATTCGGTCTCGCCCGCCGGCGGGTCCCCGCGCAGGCAGAGGACGTTCTCGATCCCCGCCTCGCCGAACTGGTCGAGGATGCCGCGCAGCTCGGCGACGCTCGAGCCGACGCAGCTCAGGTGGGCCATCGCTTCGATCCCGAAATCCTCCTTGATCCGTTTCGTGATCCCGACCGTCCGGCCGCGGGTCGAACCCCCGGCGCCGTAGGTGACGGAAGTGAAGTCGGGCCCGTCGAGCGCCAGCTCCGCGAGTGCGGTCTCGAGCCGGGCAACCCCGGCGTCGTCCTTGGGCGGGAAAAACTCGAAGGAGAACACCGGGCGGCGCTCGGTCAGGATCTGATCGATTCTCATCGCCCTCCCACCTTCGGCGGCTGGATCTCCAGTCCTGTCGCGACGAGCGCGCGCTCCCCGGAGGAGTAGCGCACATCAACGGTCTGGCCGCCGTAGGTCCCCGCGATGTTGAAGAACATCAGGACCCAGCGCCAAAAGCCGACGCGGTCACCCGTAAGCTCGTCAGCGAAGACGATCTCGGCGTCCCCGACCGCGTAGTCGACCCCGTCCTCCTGCTGCACGCCGTTGACGTAGACCTCGAACGGCGGCCGAGCCGCGCGCGGCAGCGGGACGCGGGAACCTGTGAACGAGCTCATAGCGAAAGCGTACGCCGGAGCGTGTCGTAAGCGCTCTCGCCGTCGCGCGACTCGACCAGCGAGCGGCGGACGCGGCCGGTGAAGCACTCGCTCGACCCGTCACCGCGCACGTCGATTCCGGCCCGCGCGCGGCCTGGACCTGAGAGCTCCAGCCGCCCGACTACCTGCTGAACCGGCTCGAACCGGCGCGTCCTGACGTCGATCACGTGCCGGTCGGCGGTCGCGGCGAGTTCGCGGCCACGCCGCTCGAGTACCTCGAGCGCTTCGTCGAGCCCCTTGAAGCGCTCGTTCTCGACGCGCGCGCCAATGCGGATCTGAAGCTTGTATCCGGCCATCCGGCCAACGGTAGAGGAGCGGGTCAGTCCTTCGACGCCATCAGCTGAATCCCGAGCACGACGACGGCGATGCACAACAGCAGGCCGACGACCGCGATCAGCCCCATCACCCCCGCACCCGCCCAGGCCCCGTCGCGCTGGAGCTCGGCCGCCCGGGTCGCCGAAAAGATCACGAGCGCGAACATCCCGGTGACGCCGACCCCGGCGAGCAGCGAGGCGATCACCACGTCGAGCAGCGCCTTGAGCTCGACGACGGCGATCATGGCTCGGCCGTCAGCGTTCGGCCCTGGATAATCCGCGGCACGAACACCACGGCGAGCGCGATCAACAGCCCGGAAGCCACCAGCACCGGTCCGAGCGCGCCGGTGCCGAAGATCCGCGTAACCCCGTAGGTCAGCGCGCCGACCGCGGCGGCGGCGGGCAGCGTAAGCACCCATGCGACGACGATGTTGCCGGCCACGCCCCAGCGCACCGCCGAGAGCCGCTTAGCCGCGCCCGAGCCCATCACAGCCCCGGAGATCACATGCGTGGTCGAGAGCGGAAAGCCGAAGTGGGTCGCGGCCAGGATCACCGCGGCGCCCGAGCTCTGCGCGGCGAAGCCCTGGGCCGGATCCATCTTGATGATTCGCGAGCCCATCGTCTTGATGATTCGCCAGCCGCCAACGTAGGTCCCGGCGGCGATCGCGGTGGCGGCGGAGACGACGACCCAGGTGGGCACCTGGAACCCCTCCTCGGGGAGGTTGCCGTTGGCGATCAACGCGAGCGTGATGATGCCCATCGTCTTCTGCGCGTCGTTGGTCCCGTGCGAGAGGGCGAGCAGGCTCCCCGAGGCGATCTGGCCGACCCGGAAGCCGCGATTGACCGGCCCCGGGCGCTGGCGCGCGACGATCCGGTAAGCGACGAGGATCCCCATTCCCGCGACGACGAAGGCGAGCACCGGCGCCACCAGCGCGGGGATGATCACCTTGTCGAGGATTCCGCCGAACAGGATCGCGTCGGGCCCGGCCGCGGCGAAGGCGGCGCCGACCACACCGCCGATCAGCGCGTGCGAGGAGCTCGACGGCAGGCCGAAGTACCAGGTCACCAGGTTCCAGGCGATCGCCCCGACGAGCCCCGCGAAGACGATCGTCGTCGTGATGAAGAGCGCATTGACGATCCCGCTCGCGACCGTCGCCGCGACGGCGAGCGAGATGAACGCACCCGCGAAGTTGAGGATCGCCGCGATCGTGACCGCCGTGCGGGGCGGCAGTGCGCGCGTCGAGATCGATGTCGCGACGGCGTTGGCGGTGTCGTGGAAGCCGTTGGTGAAGTCGAATGCGAGCGCCGTAGCGATCACGATCACCAGGATGATGTCGTCGCCGA
>JACCVG010000118.1 GCA_013698335.1 Thermoleophilaceae bacterium | reverse complement strand
GTACAGGTGGCTGTGATCTCGGTCGCCATCGCGGCCGCCGTCGGTGGCGTCCTCGGTCTGGTGTCGGGGTTTCTCGGCGGCATCGCGGATCTCTCGATCGGCCGCGTGCTGGACGTGTTCTTCGCCTTCCCGGCCATCCTGCTGGCGCTCGGGATCGTCGCAGCATTGGGCCCGGACCCGACGAACGTGATCATCGCCATCGCTGTCGTGTACACGCCGATCTTCGCGCGGGTCGTCCGAGGCCCGGTGCTGGCGCTGAAGGAGCGCGACTTCGTCGAAGCCGCGCGCGCGGTCGGGGCGACGCAGACCCGCATCGTCGCGCGCCACATCGTGCCCAACCTGATGTCCACTCTCATCGTGCAGGTGAGCCTCGCGCTGTCATGGGCCGTGCTCACGGAAGGGGCGCTCTCGTTCCTCGGCCTCTCGGCCCAGCCGCCCGCGCCGTCGTGGGGCGTGATGCTGAGCGAAGGGCGGCAATACCTCGAGTTCGCGACGCACCTCGCCCTGTTCCCGGGGATGGCGATCATGGTCGCCGTTCTCGGATTCAATCTGCTCGGCGACGGCCTGCGTGACGCGCTGGACCCGCAGCGTCGATGAGGATCGCGCCAGCTCGGCGGACACACGTCCCCGCTCTTGCCGCGCTCATGGCCTCCTCTCCACTGCTACGGCGTTACGGCGTGACGGCTCCGGCTGCACGAGCCGATCTGACGGAGGCGCTCCGGTGTAGGGACACCATCCTCGTCGCGCTCGACGGAGCGATCCCGCTCGGCATGGCGTGGATCGTGGTGACACGCGCGCTCGACCGTTCGGCCTATCTACGGCTCTTGCTCGTGTCGCACGATCGGCGGTCGAGCGGGATCGGTGCGGCGCTGCTGGCGGAAGCCGAGCGCCATGCGCGCGCCTCAGGGTCCCGGCACATGATCCTGCTCGTTACGACGACGAACCGGCGAGCCCGCTCCTTCTACGTCCGTCAGGGATACCGATACGTCGGCGCCATGCCAAGCTTCGCCCGTCCGCGCATCGGCGAGGCGCTCTATGTGAAGAGCTGGCCGAAGCCTGCCCACCGAGGGTCTTGACAGGATTTACCCAGGCTGGTCGTTACCGAGCAGGAGCCGGACCGTTTCGGTCCCGAACCTGTCTCAATTGGGGCGCGGTGGGCGCAGGCGCGCCCCGTGGGGGTCGCCGACGGTGCACCATTGGGGCATGCCCCATCGCCGCCGCCTCGGCATCGCCATGCTCGTCGTACTGCTCTGCGTAACGACGGCCTCGAGCGCGGCGCTCGCGGAAGAGAAGCCGAAGACCACCGCCGAACGCGTCGCGGAGGTAGCGAAGCAAACTGCCGACGCGATGGCCGCCGCCGAGCAGCTGAAGATCGTCGTCGACGCCGCGACCGCTAAGATCGAGCTCCTCTCGGCGCAACGCGACGCCGCATCGGTGCAGGTCGACGTGCTCCTCGTCGAGATTCAGCTCGCCGAGCAAGCCCTCGTCACCGCGGCAGCGCAGCTCGACAGCACCCGTGCCGAGATCGCCCGGCTCGGCGGGGAGATTGCGCTGCAGGCGCTCCGCCTCGAGAAGAAGCAAGCGCTCTATGCGGCGCACCTGCGAGCGATGTACCGGGAGCAGCAGATCAGCCCGCTCGAGATGCTGTTGTCGTCGCGATCGCTGTCCGACTTCTCGGCGCGACTCGACACGCTGCTCCGCCTGGGCCGTGAGGATGTCCGTCAGGCGCGAGAGATCCGCTCGCTCACCGCTGAGCTGCAGGCGACCCGGGACGCCGCGACCGCGAAGGAGCAGGAGCTACTCGCGATGCAGCAGGGGATCGCGGCACAACGGACGACGCTTGTCCAGCAGCGCGCTGCGTTCGAGGCAATCGTCCGCCAAGCGGTCGACGCGGTCGCGATCGCGACGGGGGCCCGAAATGACGCCGCGGCCGGTCGGACGCAGGCGCTTGCGAGCGCGGCACGAGCCGACGCGGCAGCGCGCTCGCTCGCGGCCGAATTCGAACGGGCTGAAAATGCGTATCCCGAGATCGCGGCGAAACTCGCAGCCGCCTCCGGCCTCGGCCTGTTCGGGTCGGCGCGGCTGGCCCGCGCGCCGATGACCGACGCGGTCACTTCATCGCGCTTCGGTCCGCGCGACGGCGGGTTCCACAACGGCGTCGATCTCGCCGCTCCGCTCTATGCGCCGGTCTTCGCAGCGGCGGATGGTGTGGTCGTGACCGTCGGTCATCCCTACCTCGCCTCCGGCGACACGGCCGAGGTGGTCATCATCGCTCACGGACGCAATTTCAGCACGCTCTACGGCCACCTGGACGATCTGGTGAAGCTGCCGCCGGTCAAGCTGGGCCAGACGGTGAAGGCGGGCGACATCATCGGGTACATCGGGATGAGCGGTCGCACGACAGGCCCGCACCTGCACTTCATGGCCATCTTCAACGGCAAGCCGTTGGACCCGATGCTCCTCCTCCCACCGCGGTAAGACTCGTTCCAGGGGAGCGCTTGCCACCGTAACGCCTCCAGCTCTTCCGCCGGGACGCGCGACGGGCAAGCTGCCCGGAGTCCGCGCTCCGCGCACCGCCGTATCCTGCCGCAATCCCGATCCGCATTCTCCACTCCGCTTGCGCCACGCTCGCGACGCTCGTCCTGTGGCGGGCGACCGCGCAGGCCTGGGTCGGAGCCACCGCCTCCGAGGAGGCGGTCGCTGCGGTGCTCCGCGG
>JACCVG010000071.1 GCA_013698335.1 Thermoleophilaceae bacterium | reverse complement strand
CAGCTGCAGCTCGCCGAGCCGGTCGGCGCGGAGGCGGGCGCGGCGCGGTGCGCAGCCGTCGGCCTTGACTCCGACGGCCCGTTCCCACATCTGGAGGTAGGCCTCCGAACCGTTCCACATGTCGTCGGCGAGCCGTCGGCCGCCGGTCAGCCGGAGGTCCTCGAACCACTCGGGGTAGAGCCCGTAGTGCGCGACCCCCTCGCGGGTGTAATCGAACGTGCGCTCGCCGGTCCGCTGCCGCTCGAAGCGAACGCTGCCGTCATAGGACCGGAACGGGTACTCGACCTCGGTCCCGCCCTTGATCGTCGGCTGCCGCGAGAGACCGCCGAGGTCCGCGCCGTAGCCCCAGCCGAACTCGAACGGTGTGCGACGGGGCCTGTAGCGCTCCCACTCCTCGACGTAGTCGCTGGCCGCCGAGTGACCCGGCCAGGCGACCCCGCCGAGCTTCCAGATCCGTGGCCAGTTGTCGGGATCCACCCAACCGTGCGGCGAAATCACTCCGCTGTACCGCCGCTTCTCGAGCAAGTCGAGTGTGTCGTCGACGGCGGCCTGGCTCATGTGGTCGGGGTTGACGATCATCCCCAGGTCGGTCATCCGCCGGACGACGTGGCGGCCGAGGCCGGTCAACCCGCGTGTGTTGCAGTGCGGCGCCTTCGGGTAGGTCGGCAGAGCTCCGGGCGTCGTCCCGAGGTCGGCGAGCAGACTCTCGAGCAGCGCGCTGCCGTCCGGCGCAAAGGTCTCGATCGTGTTGTCGCTGAGGGTCGGATTGCTACAGGTCTCGGCGTCCCAGAACGAGCCGTAGCTGAGCTGGTTGCCGGCGTTGATCACCGCGCCGATCGGACCCCCGTCGAACCGCACGCCGGTGAGCGGGTTGTCGAACTTGTTCAGCAGCAGCGAGGAGCGGACGCCGAGCCGGTACATCTCGTCGAGTTGGCGATCGACGCTCTCACGAGTGCAGTTCTGGGCCTCGACGCCCAGGCAGTCGAACAGCTCGGAGATCTCGATCTCGAGCACGACCGCCATTCGACCTTCGTTGATGACGCGCCGGGCTTCGAAGGGATTGGTCACGATCTCGAAAAACCCCTTGCCCGGCCCGCCAGCCTGGGCGTCGACATAATCCTCGAGCTCGCGCAGCGCGGCGAAGCCTCGGCGCACTGTGTCCATCTCGTTGCAGTTGGTCTCGCGCGAGGCCTGAAGCATGCAGAGCGCTCGATTCTCGTTGACGCCCATCACCATCAGTCGCAGACCGGACTTCCAGGCGCGCTCGACCCAGCGGTAATAGGTCCCCTCGTAGGTGAGGTTGTCCGAGCGGAATTCGGTTAGGAACGGGTAGCCACGAGTGTCGTGCGCCGCCGCAGGGTTCCCGAAGTTGAAGAAGTTCTGGAGCGGAGCGGCGAGCCCCTGCGGACCCTCAACGCCTGCGCAGTCGGGAAGCGCCTCGGTGATCCCGTAGCGGTGCCATGGGCGGCCACAGTGGAAGCGGCGGCCGAAGTACTGATAGGTCATCCAATGCATGTGCCCCTCGACGAAGCCGCCGACCCGGCGGTACTCGGTCTGCGACGCACGCGGTCTGCCCGAGGCGTTGAGATCGGCCTCGGGGAACTTGGCACACCCGTCGACGGGTGTGAGACGGACGTCGAGCGGCGGCCCGCCTGACGCGGGGCTCAGGCTGAATGATCCGCCCGCGCGGCGACGCGCCCGCCACTCGGCCGCCGGACCGGGCTCGGCCGCCGCCACAGGCCCATCCGAACTCGCGGCGAGGAAGGTCCGGTCGGGCCGGTAGAGCAGGTAGCTGCCGAGACGGGTCGCCTTCAGTCGCAGTTGCTCGGCGCCGGCGATTCCGGCTCCGTCGGCGGCATCGGTGAGCGTGAAGCAGCCGTTCGCGATCGAGAACCGAGTCTCCGCGGCAGCAGCCGGCACGGGCAAAGCGCAGACAACGACGAGAGCGGCCAGCAGACCTCGTCCCTGGACTCGTCCCCTCATCTGCTCGGAGACTAGCGCGACGAGCTGAACTTCCTCTCACTTCCTAAGCGCTCACGGGTCCTCGCGAGCCAGCACGGTGTCGGCGATCGGGATGATTTCGTCAACCGGCAGGTCCGCCAGACCGGCGTGCTCACGGATCTTGTCCGGGCTTGTTGCCTGATAGATGCAAACGGTGCCGACGCTGCCACCGTCCTCCTCCAGGACATAACTGCGAATCCAGCGGATGTCGTCTGACATCTCGTCACCGGCCTTGGTTGAGCGGCCGGCCGCCTCTTCGAGGTCGGCTCCGGAGCGCCAGCCCGAGCGACGGAGAATTGCGTAGGTGTTCATTCCAGCCTCCAAATCGTTGTGGGAGCCCCTCTCGCCCGGGCTCCCGCATTTGATGCGGCGAACGGAATCGCCAGCTAGACGTCCTCCTCGTCGAACGGATCCCGCGGGACGTCGACCGACTCCGAGATCGCGCGTTTGCAGCCGGACTTCCGGCCGACGTAGGCGTAGTAGGTGCCCTCGCCCGCCCGGTTGTTTCCGAGCGACCAGTCGCCGTTGTCCTCGCTGGTATCGGAGTTGTACAGCTCGTCGCTCGAGCGATCGGGTGAGTTCCCTCCCTGGATGTAGACCTTGACCTCGCGGTCGGCCTTGCACTTCCCACGCTTCGACTTCACCTTGCCCGAGAAGTCACCGCCGTTGGAGACCAGGGTGACCTTGACCTCCGCCGACTTCGTTGCCACGGCAGCGCCTGGAAGACCAACGGCCATCAGCGAGAGCGCGACCGCGAGGGCCAGGGTTGTGCGGATCGTCTTCGTCATGTCGCCTCCGGAAGTTGTTGATTTGCGGGTGCATCCTAAACCCGCCGCGAGGTTCTGTGAAGGGCCGGACGATGTGACGCACGGGCCGAGGGCGCGTACTAGGACGACGCCGGGAACTCGGCTTACGCGACCAACACCAGCCGACCCTCCAGGAGGCGCATCTCATGGCGAAAGACCACGGAGCAGTTGGAGTCGCGGGCTGCGGAATTGGGGATCGAGGGCCGCTCGGGAATGACCAAGAACGAACTGATCGACGCCTGCGCGACCACTGAAGCCCGGCGACGGCGCCGCACGCTCAGCGGGGGCCGCGCTGTTCACCCGCAGGAGGCTGGTAGCCGCCAGCGAAACCCAAGCCGTGGACGACACCTCGGCAATCGGCCTCTCCGGGCCCCAGCATGAGGCGCTCGAAGGACGCGCGACGGAGGTCTGGATCCGGCGGGCTCTCCTCGGGCTCCTGACGGCCTTTCTGATCGCGGGGCTGCTGTCGGTCTTCGGGCAGGTCGAGCGCGTGAGGACGGTCGCGGGTGCGAGCGGAGCAAGAGTCACCCTCACGGCTCCAGATCGTCTGCGCGGTGGATTGATCTTCCAGACGAAAGTGGTCGTCGAGGCGAGCGAGACGATCGACGATCCCCAATTGGTTCTATCCGCCGGGTTTCTTGACGGGGTCACCCTCAACACGGTCGAGCCCGGACCGGTCAACGAGCGCAGCGAGGGCGATCAGCTGATCTTGCGCTACCCGCGCATACGCGAGGGCACCACGATGACCGCCTGGTTCGAACACCAGGTCAACCCGACCACGACCGGGAGCCGGGTTCAGAAGTTCACCCTGCGTGATGGCGATCAATCGCTTGCCACCATCGCCCGAACAGTCCAGATCCTGCCCTGATGGACATCGTCCTTCGTGCGGCGATCATCTTCGTCCTGATTCTGATTCTGACGCGGATCGTCGGTCGTCGGGAACTGAGCTCGATGGAGCCGTTCGATCTGATCCTGCTGGTCGTGATCGGTGATTTCGTTCAGCAGGGCGTGACCCAGCAAGACAACTCGGTGACCGGGTCGGCGCTCGCGATCGGAACGATCGCCCTGTTGACGGTCGTGACCGCCTACGTGAGCTTCCGCTTTCGCCCGATGCGTCGCGTGCTCGAAGGAGAGCCGGTGATCCTCATCAGCAACGGGACGGTCGTCGAGCGCAACCTGCGTCGCGAGCGGATGACGATCGAGGAACTCGAGGCCGAGGCCCGTCAGCAGCAACTCTCCTCGCTCGAGGACGTGCGGTTCGCCGTTCTCGAGACGAACGGCCGGATCAGCCTGATTCCGCGTTCAGCTCAGGCGTGAACCGCTCTGGCGCGGGGCGAAGACGACCAGCGCCTGAGGCCGTTTGACGATCTCGAACCGCCCGCTGACTGTTCGGGGATCCCCATCGAGCGTCAGGGCCAGCTCTGCCGCACCGCAGTCGACGGTGATCCGGGCGACATCCGACTGCTCGTAGGCCGCCGAACTGGTCAGCCGCCCGATCAGGATCGAGAGCAGCAGTCGCGCACGTGCGAACGGCCGGTCAGCGTGCAGCAGGCGGAGATCGAGCAGGCCGTCGTCCAGGCATGGTCGCCAGGCGGGCGCGAAGCCGGCCGGGTCGTGATGGCAGTTGCCCACGAACGCCATCCAGATCAAGCGCTGGTGCCCGTTGATCGAGACCTCGAGCGGGTCGGCCGCGAAGATCGCCCGGGCGGTCGCGACGACGTGCGCCGGCCAGCGCCCGATCCGTGACTGCAGCCGCTCGCGGCGCTCGATCATCTCGGGATAGGCACCGAACGTCAGGGTATTGACGAACAGCTCGCCGTCGGCATCACCGACGTCGATCGCCACCGCCTGACCAGCACGGTATGCGTCGATCGCTTCGGTCTTGCGGTCGATGCGCAGGTCGCGCGCCAGGTGGTTGAGCGTTCCCGCCGGAACGACGAGCAGCGGCAGATCACGCCGTAGCGCCACCTGCGCTCCTGCCGCCCCAGATCCGTCGCCACCGGCGACCCCGACCGCGGCTCTGCCTTCGGCCGCCTCGTCGAGCGTCGTCAGCAAGTCGTCGTCCTCGCCGACTTCGATCACGTTTGCGAGTGGGAGGTCGGTCCGCATCCGACCGGCGACGTCGCCGTCGATCGGCGATCCGGCGTCCTCCTTGACCGCGATGCCGATCCGCCCGCCGTCGGGATCGGGAGCGAGCCGACGCGCCGTCGCCGTCGGGGAGGTCGAGCCGGCGTCGGCGGGAATTGCGGGGAACTGGAGTCGGGTCACCTGAGCGGCCAGGACACCGATCAACGCGCCGCAGGCGACGTCAAGCGGGTAGTGGACACCAACGTAGACGCGCGAGTAGCCGACGGCGGCCGCCAGCGGGGCGATCGCGACGCCGACTGCACGCCACTCGATGAACACCCCGGTGGCGAACGCGGCGGCGCTGGCCGCGTGTCCCGACGGGAAGGAGGTCGTCAGCGGCTGGTGGTCGAGGCGCCTGACCGCCGGAATCCTCCGGAGTGCGGGACGCGGCCGTCGAATCAGCCGCTTGATCACCTGGTTGACCAGAAGCGATGCGATCGCGATCGAGCCGACCCCCCGACCGGCCGCCCGCTTGCCCCGCCGTCTGCCGACCCCTGCGAGCAGCGAGCCGACAACGATCCAGAGCAGCGAATTATTTGCGGAGACCGACAGCTTGGGGAGGACGACATCCAGCCGCCGCGTCCTCGATCGGGCGACGCGATCGAACAAGCGGCTGTCGTGGTGGTGGAGTCTGGTCCAGCGCATGTCTAGGTCCTATACCCGTCTGCCGCGGAACACAGCGTGGCATCTAGCCGACCGGTTGGCTGCGCGGCCAAGTATTGTCCGGGTCGTGGTCCCCGCAATGGCCGTTCATCTCCTCGAGGGAGGGGTGATGGGGTGGTAGGGATCGCCCGATTTTGCATGCGCAGCCGGGGTGGCGTGATCGTCACCTGGCTGCTGATCCTGATCGCCTCGACAGCCGCGTCGATCGCCGTCGGCGACGACTACCGCAACAACTTCTCGCTCCCGAACACCGATTCCGAGCGCGCATTCGAACTGCTCGGCGCGACCTTCCCGGATCTCTCGGGAGCCGAGACTCAGATCGTCTTCAACGCGCGTGACGGGCAGCTGACCGATCCGGAGATCCGTACGTCGATCGAGACGATGCTCGCAGAGGCCTCGGAGCTGGCTCATGTCTCAGACATCGAGAGCCCTTACGACGAGCAGCGACGCCAGGCGATCTCCGACGACGGTGCGATCGGGTTCGCCTCCGTCAAGTTCAACCAGGACCTCGGCGACATCGAGACCGAGACGGTCGAACCGCTGATCGCGGTCGCGAACGAGATCGATTCGGATCAGCTCCAGGTCGAGCTCCAGGGAACCGTCATCCAGTTCGCCGACGCGCCGCCGGGACCAGGCGATTCGACGCTCATCGGCGTCGTCGCGGCAGCGATCATTTTGCTGATCAGCTTCGGATCGGTGCTCGCCGCCGGCCTGCCGATCCTTACCGCCCTGCTGGGCCTGGGCACCGGGTCAGCGTTCGTAGTCTTCGGCAGCCGGTTCATCGACACGGCCGAGTTCTCGCCGCAGCTGACGTTGATGATCGGCCTCGGCGTCGGCGTCGACTACGCGCTGTTCATCCTCAGCCGCTTTCGGGAGATCTACCGCGCGCAGGGCGGCAACGAGGCCGAAGGGGAGGCGCAGGCCGCGATCAAGGAACTGGCGATCGAGCAGGCGATGGACCGCGCCGGCCGCGCCGTCGTATTCGCGGGGATCACGGTCATCATCGCCCTGCTGGGCATGTTCGCGCTCGGCTTCGAGTTCCTCTACGGGGTCGCCGTCGCGGCTTCGCTCGGTGTCCTGTTCGTGTTGCTGACCTCGCTGACCGTGCTGCCCGCGCTGTTGCACTTCTTCGGGGCGCGGGTCGGCCGGCTCGGCCGTCGTCAACGCCATCAAGCCGCGGAGGGAATCGAGCGCCGCGGCTTCTGGCAGCGATGGATCGCCGTCGTGGAGCGTCACGCGGCGATCGTTGCGCTGATCTCCGGTTTGCTGATCATCGCGCTGGCGATTCCTGCGTTCGGGATCTTCCTGGGGTCCAGCGACGCCGGCAACCAACCCACGTCCAAGACCTACCGGCAGGCCTACGATCTCCTGGCCAAGGGCTTCGGCCCCGGCTACAACGCGCCGCTGCTGATAGCGATCCAGCTGCCCGAGGTAGACGATCGCTTCCCCGCCGACCAGCTCGCCGATGCGCTGCGCGAGACGGAGGGGATCGCCTCGGTCGAGCGTCCGCGGTTGAGCCCGGGCCGGTCGACCGCGACCGTGACCGCTTATCCGACCACTTCCCCCCAGAGCGAGGAGACGACCGAGCTCGTCAAGTTCCTGAGGCGGGACGTGATCCCGTCCGTAGAGGCTACGACCGGCGCGACGATCTACATCGGCGGCGCCACGGCGGGCGACATCGACTTCGCGAAGGTGGTGGTCGAGAAGCTCCCCGTGTTCATCGGCATCGTGGTCTTGCTCTCGGCCCTGTTGCTGATGGTCGTCTTCCGCTCGTTCGTGATCCCGATCCAGGCGGCGGTCATGAACCTGATGTCGATCGGGGCGGCGATGGGGTTCGTGACCCTGCTCTTCCAAGAGGGCACCTTCGGCTTGATACCACCGGGGCCGATCGAGGTGTTCGTCCCGATCATGGTGTTCGCGATCGTCTTCGGCCTATCGATGGATTACGAGGTCTTCCTCGTATCGCGCATCCATGAGGAGTGGCTGCACACGGGTGACCACTCGGAGGCGATCCGCCGGGGGCTGATCGGAACCGGGCGCGTGATCACCGCGGCGGCGTTCGTGATGGTCGCCGTGTTCGGCTCGTTCATCCTCGGCGGGGAGCGGATCATCCAGCTGTTCGGCACGGCGCTGGCGGTCGCGGTGGCGATCGATGCACTGGTGATTCGCGTGGTTCTGCTGCCCGCCGTACTCGAACTGATCGGGCCCGCTACCTGGGCCTTCCCGGCCTGGCTTGATCGCCTGCTGCCGACGCTCGCGGTCGAGCCGCATGAGGAAGTGGATGAGCGCGAACCCTGGGGCTGGCGGATCCGGGCGTTCTGGGCGACCCTGCTGGCGTTACTGATCGCCGGTGGAATCGTTTGGATCGTGCTGGCCGACGAAGATGAGGACGACGAGAAGACCGTCAAGGTGCTTGCCGAGCGCGGGACCGTGATCGCGGAGACCTCCGCGCCCGGATCGATCGTCGACCCCAGCCAG
>JACCVG010000039.1 GCA_013698335.1 Thermoleophilaceae bacterium | reverse complement strand
CCGCGGCACCGCGCGCAGCGGGGCCGAGCGCAGTTCAGCGTCGTCGACCGTTTCCCCGCCCAAGCGACGAGCCTGCCGGGTCTCTGCGCGCGCCTCGATCGCTGCGGTTTAGTGAACGACTCGGACGCCTACGGGCCGGTCGCCCGTAGAGCCGCCTTACTCGGCTGCCAGCAGCCACCACCACGCGGGCTGATCGCCACGGTGATAGTCGAGCTTGAGCGGCTCGGGGACGAGCGCCAGCACCCCGTCGTGATCGAGCGGTGGGCGATCTCCGGCCACACACGTGATCAACTCGCGCCGATCGGCCATCGCCGCGAGCGTAGCTCGCAGCGTGTCCGAGGGCTCGCCCCAGGCAACGAGCTCGTCGCTGACGTAGCCGAGCGCGTCCCCGGCGTTGAACCGCCCTTCACGGTCATCCCGGGCGGCCTGGGCAACGCCACCGGTCAGCACCGCGGCGGCGGCTTTGGTGATCGCGCGGCAGTTCTCCTCGGCCGAGACGGCGGGATCGAACGCGACGAGCGCGGCGAGACCACCCTGCTGGGTCGTCACCGCAGCGACGCGCACGACCTTCTCCGAAAGCTCGGCCGCCCGCTCGGCGGCCATCACGACATTCGGGCTGCCCGGCAGCACGAGGACTTCGGGGGCGTCAGCCGAGTGGATCGCGGCCAGCAGCTCGACGGTCGACGGGTTGAGCGTCGGGCCGCCGTCGAGGACCAGCGCGCCGAGATCCTCGTAGAGGCCGACTAGCCCCTCACCGCCGCTGACCGCGACCACCCGACAGAAGGCGCCGTCGGGCTGATCGGTGGCATCGCCGGCCAGGCGCGCCCGCCGCGCGGCGACCTGCTCGCGCATGTCGGCGACATCGAAGTGCGAGACCTCGCCCTCCTCGCCGAACAGCTGTGCGGCGGCGTCGGGCTGGTCGGTGTGGAGGTGCACCCGCAGAGTCTGGTCATCGCCGACGACCAGCACGCAGTCGCCCAACCGTTCGAGCTGGGGTACGAGCGCGGTGGCGCTGAGCTCGGTTCCGGTCACGGCGAAGTTGGTGCAGTAGCGGTAGTCGCTGGACTCGTGCTGGGGCAGATGCAGCGATTCGGCTCCCGGCGCGGCCCGATGCTCGAGCGGCGGGGTCTCTTCGCCGCGCAGCGCGCCGAGGACCCCGGCGATGATCACGGTAAGGCCGTAGGCCCCGGCGTCGACGACGCCGGCCTCGCGCAGGACGGCGAGCTGCTCGGGACCCCGCTCGACGGCTTCGGTGCCGGCTTCGAGCGCGCCCGCGAGCACGCTCGCCAGCAGCGCATCCTGCTCGGCGGGGTCGAAGTCGGGCTCGAGCCGCTGCCGGTCCATGTGCGCGAGGTCGCGGGCGACCCGGTGGGCCATCGCGCGAACCGCCGACAGCATCGTTCCCTCGGCCGGGTCGCGTACGGAGTCATACGCCGCGTCGGCCGCGCGCGCCAGCGCGGCACTGACGAGCACCGGATCGACGAGCTCACCGGGGCGCGAGACGAGCTCCTCGGCCGCCCCGCGAACGATCTGCGAGAGGATCACGCCGCTGTTGCCCCGGGCGCCGAGCAGGGCGGCACGCGCGACCGCGTGCACCACCTCATCCCGGCCGATTTCGTCGATATCCCGGTTCTGGAGCCCGTCGAGCTCCTCCAGTACGGCTCGCAGGGTCATCGCCATGTTGTCGCCGGTGTCACCGTCGGCGACGGGGAAGACGTTCAGGTCGTTGATCTCCTGACGACGGCTCTCGAGCTCGGCGTAGCCGGCGGCCACGATGTGACGAAAGCGAACGAGGCTCAGATCCGACACAAATAACCCCTACACCCTGGGCGCCCGGCGGTTGCGGCGCCGAGACGACCGAGGCGGCTTAGACGTACTTGGTGACCTTCCCGGCTTTGAGACATCGCGTGCAGACGTACTCGCGCCGCGGAGCGCCACCGACGTTGATGCGGACCTTCTGCAGGTTCGGATCGAAACGGCGCTTGGTCGCGACCATCGAGTGGCTGCGGCTCTGTCCGAAGGCGGGACCCTTCCTGCAGCTGTAGCAAACCTTGGCCATGCGACGGTTGAGGGTAGCGGACCGGGACTGGCTAGACCCCACCGGGGTCATGCGCACGCGACGGCCGGCCCTTGGCGCGAGTTCTCGCGTCAGAGGGCGCGGCGCAAGGCGACCATCTCGAGCACCGCTCGAGCGGCGTCCTCGCCCTGATGGCGCTTGCCGCCGAGCCGGGCCAGCGCCTGCTCGCGGCTCTCGACCGTCAGCACCCCGAAGGAGCACGGCACACCGGTGTCGAGGCCGACCCGAGCGATCCCCTCCGCCGCAGCCGCGCAGACGTAGTCGTAGTGGTCGGTCTCGCCGCGGATCACAGCCCCGAGGCAGGCGACACCCTCGAAGTGGCCGGAATCCGCGCAGTAACGCGCGGCGAGTGGAAGCTCGAACGCCCCCGGGATGGCGTGGACCTCGACCTCTCCCCCGGCCTCCTCGAAAATCCGTCGCGCACCCGCGACGAGCTGTTCGGCGAGGTCCTCGTAGAACCGGCCGACGACGATCGCGTAGCGGTCAGCCATCTTCGGCCTCGCGGCGTCGATCCTCGACCTGCTCGGCGTGGACCATCTCCTCGTCGAGCGCGAGCCCCTGATGGTGGAGGAGGTGGCCCATCCGCTGGGCCTTCGCACGCAGATACTCGTGGTTGTGTTCGTTGGGGTCGTGCTCGATCGGGACCTGATCGGTGACCTTGAGGCCGTAGCCCTCGAGGCCGACGATCTTCTTCGGGTTGTTGGTCAGCAGGCGGATCGAGCCGAGCCCGAGGTCGACAAGGATCTGCGCGCCGATCCCGTAGTCGCGCAGGTCGGCCGGCAGACCGAGCTTGAGGTTGGCATCTACCGTGTCGAACCCCTCCTCCTGGAGCTTGTAGGCGCGCAGCTTGTTGAGCAGACCGATCCCGCGGCCCTCCTGGGCGAGATAGAGCAGAACCCCCTCCCCCTCGCGTTCGATCCGCATCAGCGCGTCCTCGAGCTGCTGCCCACAGTCGCAGCGCAGCGAATGGAAGACGTCGCCGGTCAGGCACTCGGAGTGGACGCGCACCAGCACGTCGTCCTTGCCCGCGACCTCGCCCTTGACCATCGCGACGTGGTGCTTGTCGTCGACCAGCGAGCGAAACCCGACGACGTTGAAATCGCCAAATGCGGTTGGCAGCGCGACCTCGACGATTCGCTCGACGAGCCGGTCCGCGCGCCGCCGGTAGGCGATCAGCTCGGCGACCGTGACCATCGTCAGTCCGTGGCGCTCGGCATAGACCTCGAGATCCGGCACCCGCGCCATCGTCCCGTCCTCGTTGAGGATCTCGCAGATCACTCCCGCCGGGTAAAGACCTGCGACCCGAGCCAGGTCGACGGCGGCCTCGGTGTGACCGGTCCGCTCGAGCACACCGCCGGGCTTGGCTTTGAGCGGGAAGACGTGGCCGCGGCCGGCCAGATCATCGGGCCGGGTGCGTGAGTCGATCGCGACCTGGATCGTGTGCGCGCGATCGTGCGCGGAGATCCCCGTGGTGACGCCTTCCCGGGCATCGATCGAGACGGTGAAGGCGGTCTTCAGGTCAGGCTCGTTCTTGGCGGGCATCAAGTCGAGGCCGAGCTCGTCGCAGCGGTCGGGGGTCAGGGCGAGGCAGATCAGCCCACGGGCGTGGGTGGCCATGAAGTTGATCGCTTCCGGGGTGGCGAACTGGCCGGCGAGCACGAGGTCGCCCTCGTTTTCGCGATCCTCCGCATCGCAGACGATGACCATCTTGCCCTGGCGAATGTCTTCGAGCGCCTGCTCGATCGTTCCGAAGGGGGATTTCGTCTCGGCATCGATCATCTCGGGACCAGCCTTTCCACGTACTTGGCGAGTACGTCGACCTCGATGTTGACACGGGACCCCGGCACTACCTTCCCGAGTGTCGTCCGCTCGAGCGTCTCCGGGATCAGGGATACGACGAAGCCGTCCGGGCGCAGCTCCGCGACAGTCAGTGAGACGCCGTCGAGGGTCACCGAGCCCTTTTCGACCAGGTAGCGCACCACATCCGGACCGACAGCAATCGATACGAGCTGCGCGAACCCTTCGCCGACGACCGCCGTGATCTCGCCGACACCATCGACGTGGCCCTGGACGATGTGGCCACCGAGCGGATCACCGGCCCGCAGAGCGGTCTCGAGATTGACCGGCGATCCGACTTCGAGCGGACCGAGCGCCGAACGGCGCAGTGTCTCGGCCATCACCTCAGCGCTGAAGCTCCCCGCCTTGGTGGCGCTCGCCGTCAGGCAGACGCCGTTGACCGCCACCGAGTCACCGGTCGACAGCCCGGCCGCCAATTCGGCCTCGATCGCCAATCGGGTTCCGTCCGCCGAGTGGTCGGCCACCGTGACCGTGCCGATCTCTTGAACCAAGCCGGTGAACATCACCACTCCCGCAGACGGCCGCTGATCAGGAAGTCCTCGCCGATCCGCTCGACCTCGGTGTCCTGCATGCGGACGGCCTCGGCGATCGACCCGGCTCCCCCGCCGTCGATCGCGGCGCGGGCCTCGCGCCCGCCCAAGACGATCGGCGCGACAAAGGCGCGGATCTCGTCGATCTCGCCACCGTCGAGGAAAGCCCCGATCAGATGGGGGCCGCCCTCGAGCAGCAGCGACTGGATATCCAGCGCTCCGAGCTCGTCGAGCGCGGCGCCGACCCGCGCGCCCTCGGTGCCTCCGCTGACGACGATGACCTGTACGCCGGCGGCGCGCAGCGCCTCAACGGCGGATCGCGGGGCTCCGCGCGAGCAGACGACGATCAGCTCGGCGTCGCCGATGCCGCGCACGAGCTCGCCATCGGTCGGCAGCCGAGCAGCCGAGTCGAAAACGACCCGCCGCGGCTGGCCGGCGACCCCTTCGATGCGGGCGGTCAGCCGCGGATCGTCGGCCAGCGCGGTGCCGATTCCGACCGCGACGGCGTCGCATTCGGCGCGCCAGCGGTGCGCCCGAGCCCGGCTGAACTCACCCGAGATCCACTGCGAGTCGCCGGTCGATGTCGCGCCCCGCCCGTCGATCGTCATAGCTACCTTCGCGATCACGAGCGGCCTACCTGTCCGAGCGTGCTTGCGGAACGGCTGGTTGATCGGGCGCGCGCTGCGGCTGATCTCACCGACTACGACGTCGACCTGGACACCCTCGTCGCGAAGGATCCCGAGCCCCCGTCCGGAGGCCTTAGCGGTCGGATCATCCGAGCCGACCACTACCCGTGCGATGCCCGCGCCGAGAATCGCCTCGGTGCACGGGGGCGTCCGGCCCCCGTGAGCGCAGGGCTCAAGGCTCACGAACAGTGTCGCGCCGCTGGGATCCTCAGTGCACGCCGCGAGCGCGGCTCGCTCGGCGTGCGGCCGCCCTGCGGCCTCGTGGAAACCCTCGCCGATCGTCCGGCCGTTCTTGACCACGACGCAGCCGACAAGCG
>JACCVG010000015.1 GCA_013698335.1 Thermoleophilaceae bacterium | reverse complement strand
GCGCACGGCCGCCCCGCCGGTCGAGGGCGGCCCCAGCCGGGCCACGCTCGACTCGATCGCAGCCTGTGAGTCGGGCGGCGACCCGGCCGCAATCGGTGGCGGCGGCACGTTCCGCGGCAAGTACCAGTTCATGCAGACCACCTGGGAGGCCGTCGGCGGATCGGGCGATCCGGCCGCGGCTCCCGAGGCCGAGCAGGATCGTCGTGCCGCGATGCTCTACGTGCAATCGGGCGCCGGTCAGTGGCCCGTCTGCGGCGCGTAGCCCGAGCCCGTTCCATCGAGTGTCATCTGGCTCGGCTCTCCGCCGGCTCAGGTGACACTCGACGCGGCGGCACGGCCCCGGGCGTCGCGATCCCGGAACCGCGGCGGGCGACCGACGGCTAGCTGCTGCCGCGAACGACCTGCGAGCCGGGAACGATGTCGTCCTTCCCGGTCTCGGGCCAACGCACCCACGCCTTGTGCCCACCGTCGTAGTCAGGCGCGAAGAGGACCAGGGTGGCGGGCTCTCCGGCGACCTCGCAAGGCTCGTAGCCTTCGGGGTCGAGGCCGCGCCAGACACGCACGAAAGCGTTCGACTGCCACTCCGCACCGATCGTCGTCGGATCGGTGTGGCCCGGACGGACGACCGTCTCGGGCGGCATCTTCATCAGCACTTCCATGATCGAATCGCGAATGTCCTCGAAGCTCGTCGAACCGGGTGCCCGGACGCCGCCGACCGATCCCTTGAAGAGCGTGTCCCCCGTGAACACCTCGCCCTCGACGATGAAGTTGAGCATCCCTGCGGTGTGACCGGGCGTCAGCACGGAGTCGACCGTGAGCTTGCCGATCTGGACCTTCTCGCCCGCCTCGATCGTCCGATCGACATCGGCCAGCTCGGCGGCCTCCACCGGGTGGGCGAGGATCTCGACGCCGAGGCGCTCTTTGTAGACGGCGTTCTCGGCGACGTGGTCGTGGTGGTGGTGGGTGAGCAGCAGGTGCTCGACCGTCAGATCGTGTCGCTCGATTGCCTCGAGCAGTTCGGCCGACGGGCCGCCGGAGTCGACGAGGAACCCGTGTCCGCCAGGCTCATCACCGACCAGGTAGGCGTTCGAGAGCCAGTCGGCGCTCATCGCCCGCTCGACGATCATCTACTCGTCCTCGCTCGCGTCGGACGCCGGGCCGAGGGCCCCGCCGTCGAAGCGCCACCCGTCGTTGTCGAGTGCCATGAACCAGGTGCCCGTCAGGTCGCCGACCGAGAGGTCGACCTCGGCTTCGGTCCTGCCGAGAATCTTGACGCCGCCGATCGTGAACTCTCCCCCGGCGGCCTTCTGCTGGGCCTTGATCTCCTTGCCGAGGCTCTTGATGCACAGCTTGCTGACCGAGCCGGCCTCGTCGAGCTCCTTGGCGAGCTCGAGCCGCTTGTCAGCGCTGGTGAACTGGCAGGCCGCCTTCGGGTCGCCATTGACGATCGCGTCGCGATAGTTGGTCGCGGCTTCGATGACCTCCTGCTGCTCGGGGGTGTAATCGTCGGCGGTCGCGCCGGTCGTATCGATCGAGCCGCTCGAACCACAGGCCGCCAGGGTAAGCGCCGCGATCATCGCGGCTGCCATCGATGTCGTCCTCAAGGTCCGTCCCCTCTCATCGCGCAGCGGAACATGCATGGGCCGTGCTGGGCTCGAACCAGCGACCCCCAGCTTGTCGAGCTGGTGCTCTCCCAACTGAGCTAACGGCCCCGGTGGCTGATCGTAGCCAATTACTCCAGGCTGCGGACGAAGCGAACCGGGAGCGGTTCCGGCCCCGGATCGTTCTTCGGGAGGTCGGCCTTGACCAGCACGAGCGAGCCGCGCTCGAGGTCGCGGTGGTCGGTGTAGCCGTCGTCGTTGCTGTCCTTGACATCGATTGGCGCGACCCGCATGTCGAAGCGGACGGGGCGCCCGATCAATCCGGCTTCGTCGTCAGCGTGCCGGTTGCCGCTCGTCCCCCGAACGATCTGCTTGCCGAGGTAGGGGCCCCGAACCACGTAGGTCACCGGTTGGGTCTCGATGCCATCCCCGACGGCGCTGATGCCGGCGCGCGCGCTCCGCGTCTGGTCGTCGGCCTGGGCGAACCCGATCGCCGGGACCGTCAGGGCGGCCGCCAGGAGGATTGCCGGCCTCAGTCCTCGCATCGAAAGCTCCGATTGTCGCCCTCGCTGCGCTTGAACTTGGAGCGGCAGTCGTCCTTGCCGGCGCCACCGTCGAGCTTGTTGCGCCCAGCGCTGTCGCGCAATCGGTCGCGTGCCTCGTCGCCGGAGAGCCAGTCATCGCCCAGCTCACCGACGAGCAGGTCGTCACCGGCCTGGCCGAGCAGCCGGTCATCGCCCCCGCCGTCGCGCGCATTGAGGGTGACGTTGCCCCAATCGCCGTAGATCGTGTCGGCGCACCGCTTGCGGCCACACCGGTTCGAGGCGCGGGGGTTCGCCAGGCTCCCGCCGCCGATCCGATCCTCACCGGCGCCGCCGGTGAGGAAGTCCGCGGCGCTGTCGCCGGCGCCCGTATCGCCCGAGATCCGGTCATCGCCGGCGTGACCCGACAGTCGGTCGGGGCCCGCCGAGCCGCCGAGCACGTCGTCGAACGGCGAGCCCTCGATGGCACAGTCTGGCCCGACCGCGTCGACTCCGGCGCCCGACACGCGACCGAGCGCGAGGTCCGCCACGATCGGCTCGGTCGAGTCGGCGTAGGTAACGGTGTCGAAGCCGAGCTTGTCTGGCGCGCAGCTAAACCGGTCGTCGCCCTCACCACCGGACGAGAGGTCACCGCCCCCTTCTCCGTCAAGAAAATCAGCACCCGCTCCGCCGACGAGCTCATCTCCCCCCTTGCCGCCACCGATGGTGTCCGCGCCTTCCTCCCCCGCGAGTGTGTCGATGCCTTCGGCGCCCTGGAGGTGATCGTCGCCGGCACCGCCGAAGACAGAGTCGTAGCCCTTGCCCGCGTCGAGGACGTCGTTGCCTTCGTCCCCCGACACCTTGTCGAAGCCGTTGCCTGCGGCGACGCGATCGTTCCCGGGCCCCGCGCAGATCAGATCGGATCCCTCCAGCCCATCTATGACATCGTCGCCGTCGCCCCCGGAAATGACGTCGCGACGGTCGGTTCCGGTTAGCTGATCGGGCAGCGGGCCTCCGACGACCGTGGCCTGGGCCGTCTCGCCGGTCAGTGGATCGGTGCAGATCGCGCTTTCGGGGGGCGTGACGATCGGCGGCGCAGGAATCTGCGCGAGCGCAGCGCCGCCGCCAAGCGACCCGACGAAAACCAACGCGGGGACCAGCCAGTAGCGCGCGAGGAGCTTCACTCGCGGCGATCCTAGTGACGCGAGGTGCGGCGCCCGCCGATCGGGCGCGGGCCCGCTAACTTGCCGAGCGTGCAACGACCGACCCCCACGGCGCCGGCCGAGCTGGCCTGCCTCGACCAACTCCGTCGCGCGAGCGGGGCAAGCGATGGCCCGATGGAGCGCCACTGCCTACGCGTCGACATGCTGGCGAGGGCGATGGCCTCCGAGCGCGGCCTCGCGCTCGACGACGAGGTCGTGCTCTGCGCCGCCTTGCTACACGACATCGGGCTCTACCCCGCTGCCTCCAGAGGCGGGGTCTACACCGACGACGGCGCCGAGCTCGCCCGCGAGACGCTCGTCCCGCTCGGCTGGGGTTCGGAGCGCATCGAGCTCTGCGCGGCCGCGATCTCCCAGCACCACGCCCTGCGCTCACAGTCCGGCTTGGGCGCCGAGGTCGAGCTGGTCCGCTGCGCTGACCTGACCGACGTCAGCGCGGGGCTGGTGCCCAACGGCCTGCCCCGAGCGACAATTCGCGAGATCTTCGCCACCGTGCCGCGGTCGGGCACCTACCGCCACATCGGAGGGCTCGTTGGTCGAGCGCTCCGCGAGCGGCCGATCACCGTCCCGCAGATCTTCAAGCTGCACTGAGCAGCAAGGCGACGACCGGAATCGAACCGGTGTAAACGGCTTTGCAGGCCTACGGTCGGATACATTTGGCTCAACCATGCGAGTTTGAGTTGCGTTGAGTTGCGTTGAGAGTGTCCCGAATGGCCGTGTTCGAGACCCGGTTCGGGACCCGGTCATGCGGCGACAAGCTCCAGGTCGTCGCTCCTCGCCTTGAACGCGGTGGACAAGCGAGCGGCATCGTCCGCACC
>JACCVG010000241.1 GCA_013698335.1 Thermoleophilaceae bacterium | reverse complement strand
TGCGCCTGAGCGTCGGCTTCCTCTGGCTCCAGAACGCCGGCTGGAAGGTGCCGCCCGACTTCGGCCAGGAAGCGGGGCGTGGCCTCTTCGCCTTCACCGCCGCGGCCGTTGAGTACCCGGTACTCTCGCCCTTCTCGTGGATCGTCGAGCAGGTCGTGCTGCCGAACTTCGTCATCTTCGGCTGGGCCGTTCTGATCCTCGAGGCCTCGCTCGGCGCCTTCCTGCTGGTTGGGCTCGCGACGCGCTTCTGGGCGCTGGTCGGCGTAGGTCAGTCGGTTGCAATCGGGCTCTCGGTCGCCTACGCCCCCCACGAATGGCCGTGGTCCTACGTCCTGATGGTGCTGGCGAACCTGGCGATCTTCGCGATGGCGGCCGGACGGACCTTCGGACTCGACGGTGTCCTGCGGCCGATCTGGCAGCGATCGCGATCGAGACTGGCTCGAGCCCTGGAGCTGGCGTCATGAGTAGCGAACTCGCACGCGCGGTGAAGGTGTTGGCGAGCCTCGTGCTCGTGTTCGGCCTGATCGCACTGGTCGGGTCATCCGGCGCACCCTTCGCCGGTCCCGAGGGAAGGATCCTGCCGGTGCAGGCGGGGTTCTACTCGCCGCTCGGGGCGTTGGTGGTGATCGCCCTTGCGGCGATCGGCCTCCTCGGCGGAGTAACGCGCGCCGTAACGCTCGTATACGTCTCGGCGTTCGGTTTTTCCGCCGCCGCGCTGCTCGTGCTCGTCCAGGTCGGCTCCGCCACGAACTGGCTGGGCGGGCGCGGATCGACAATGTCCTTCCTCATGGCCGCCGGAGTCGGGCTGCTGGCGCTGGCGTTGGCGAGCCGCTCGGTAGAGTCCCCGACGCGGGTCCAGCCCACACAACCCTGATCACCACGGAAGGGATCAGTCATATCTGACAGGCTCGATAGTTCGCCGTGGCGGCCGATGCACACCCGCATCGCAGGAGCGCTCGGGATCGGTTGGATGCTCGATGCGTTCGAGGTCCAGATCATCGGCAGCCTGATCCCCTCGATCGCCGCCGAGTTCGGCCTCTCGCAGACCCAGCAGGTCGCCGTGTTCGTGATCTGGTTCGTCGGGATCATGCTCGGCGCGCTGCTTTTCGGCTATCTCGCCGATCGCGTTGGGCGGCGCCGGCTGTTCGTCGCGACGCTGATCATGTACTCGATTGCAGCCGTGCTCACGGCGCTCTCGCCCAACTACGCGATCTTCATGGTGTTTCGCTTCATCACCGCCCTGGGCGTCGGCGGCGAATACTCAGCCGTCTGCTCGGCGATATCCGAGTTCCTACCGGCACGTAACCGCGGGCGAATCGGCGCGGTCGTGATGAACTTCTGGGCCGTCGGCGGGATCCTTGCCGGGCTCGTCTCGATCCTCTTTATCTCGACGTTGCTCGGTGAGAGCGGCTGGCGCTACGCCCTCCTCTTCGGCGCGCTGAGCGGTGTCTACGGCCTCTACGCCAGACGCTTGATCCCCGAGTCGCCGCGCTGGCTCGCCGCGCGCGGGCGCAACGAAGAGGCGAACGCCGCGATCACCGAGATCACCGGCATCGAGCGCGAACACGCCCAGTTTGCCCCGGTCGAGTTGAACAGGTCGCTACGCGCGAATCTGTCCGAGCTCTGGCAGAAGCACCGCGGCCGGTTGCTCTTCGGCATGGCACTCGATTTCTCCGAAGCGGCCGGCTACTACGGCCTGTTCACCTTTCTCGCGGTATTCATCTTGGTGCCCGGCGTCGTCGACGTCGCACCGAGCACCGTTCCCTACTACTTCCTCGTCGCCAACGTCGGCGCCCTCGCCGGCGGCTTCCTCGTCGCCTGGCTGCTCGACCGCGCCGGACGAAAACCGACGGTGACCTTCTCCTACCTGCTCGCCGCGGCGTCGGTCATCGTGCTCGCCGCGGTCGCGACGACCGGCTCGCCGGTTGCGACCCTGTTCGCCTTCACGGGAGCCGTCTTCTTCGCGACCTGTGCGTGGGTATCGGCCTACCCGACCTTCTCTGAGCTTTTCCCGACGCACCTGCGGGCGACGGGCGTTGGAGCGAGTGTCGCGGTTGGCCGGACCGGTGCGATTATCGGGCAGATCGTGCTGGCCGAGCTTGCTCTCTCGTTCGGCCTTTGGTCGGCGTTCCTGCTGCTCGCCGGCTTCTGGCTGATCGGCGCCGCCGCGGGGCTGATCTGGTGGATTCGCGGGGTCGAGGCACGCGGCATGTCGCTCGAGGCCCTCGCCGAAGCGTAGATCGAGCGCGGCGTGCGTCGCTAGCCGTGGCGCAGCGGCGCTTCAGACGGCGGCGACTTCGTCGGCGGGCGCAAGCCCGGCTCCGCGCAGCGCCGCAAGGACCGTGTCCGGTGTCGGACGCACGCGGTAGTTATCGGTTTGGTCGGCGTAGACGATTCGCCCTTCCGCGTCCGTGATGACCACCGTCGGAAGGACGGTGTCGCCGTCGTAGCCCACGATCCCGGCGGGGGTGCCGTTGGGGTGCACGATCCCCAAGCGCTCTGCGGCCCGCAGGTCCTCATCGCGCAAGTAGCGGAACGAGACGTCGTGGCGTGCGGCGAGCGCGCGGGTCTGATCGTCGTGCTGGGGGCTTACGAGCGCCACCTGCGCACCGAGTGCCTCCACCTCGCGCCAGCGCTCGGCGATCTCGCCGATCTGCGCCATGCACAACGGGCACCAATTGCCACGGTAGAACATCAGCACCGTGGGGCGACCGAGCAGATCGTTCGCCGTGATCGGCCCGCGGCCATGTTCGCTGAAGGGCAAGTCGGCGGGGAGGATCGTGCCGAGCTCGAGCGCGGGCGAGGGATCGCGGTCCAGCCGCGAGTACCAACGCGCGTAGGCGACGGTGGCCAGTGCCTCCCCGGTTGCCAGGGCCGCCGCCGCCGGATGGCTCCGCGCGCGCGGCAACAGAAGCGCGGCGCCTGCGACGGTGGCGGCCTGCAAGCCGAGGAGATCGGGGCTGGTGCGCGCGACCGACGTCAAGAACACACGCGCAAAGAAAGCGCTCGGGACTGCGTGGACCCACGCGGCGACGAGCCAGGCGGCACGGCTACCGCGCGGGGACCGCAGTGCGCGCCGGAGCGCATCGGCGGCCAGCAGCGGCGACGCCGCCGCGAACAGCGAGATGAACGCCTGCTTGGGCGTACGCGGCAGCGGGACTCGAGGCATTGGAGCCACGCTAGCAGCGCGGCCTTCGCTCAAGAGTCGGACCCCTGTGGTAGGGCGTTCTAGACTCGGAGAATGGCGCTCCGCTCATCCCCGGGTCCGACCCTGGTCCGGATTTCCGCTGAGGAAAGATGACCGAAGCCGGCTCCCGCGGGCCTGCGCTCCTGGCGCGAGTCCTTGCCGGTGCACTCGCCGGGCTGGCTGGCGCAGGGGCCCTGACCTTGATCGGCGCGCCGCAGCTTTCTTCGCCGAGTGCTGCGGCCGAGTCAGCCGACACGACCGCGACGGCGCTGTGGCTCCTGCTGTCGCTCGTGCCTGGTGCCATGATCGGAGCGCTCGCGAGCGAGCGATCGGCCGGCCCGGCTGTACCCGTCGCTCGCGGCCTCCTGATCGGGCTCCTGTGGTGGATCGTCTGGTTCCTGAGCGTCGCACCGCTGTTGCGCGGTGAGGCGCCCACCTGGGACGCTGCCACGGTCGCGGCGGGCTTCCCTGAGTTGATCGCCGATCTGCTCCAAGGAGCAGCAGCGGGGCTCTTCTTCGCCGCGATCGCCGAACGACTCCCGCGAGCGTCAGCTCACGCAGCGCCTGCCGGACTCCCACGCGTCGTCGTCCTCGGCGGAGGATTCGCCGGCATCGCGGCCGTGCAGAGGCTGGAGCGCCTCGCGCGCAGAAAGGCCCGATTCGACGTCACGCTGATCAGCGACGAGAACTACCTGCTTTTCACGCCGATGCTGGCCGAAGTTGCGGCCGGAAGTCTCGAAAGCCGCCACATCAGCGCCCCGGTGCGGACGGCCTGTCCACGCACGCGCTTCGTTCACGGCCGTGCCCGCTCTATCGACCTCGAGCGCAGGGCGGTGCAGGTTGGCGCGCGCGGGCGACGGCTCGAGTTGCCGTTCGATCACCTGGTGCTTGCTGTGGGCTCGGAACCGACCTACCACGGGCTCCCCGGACTCGCCGAACACGCCCTGCCGCTGAAGACGCTCAAGAACGCGCTCACAATCAGGGGTCACGTGCTTGCCTGCCTCGATCAGGCGGACCTCGAGCCGGACCCTGCACGCCGCCGACAGCTGCTCACCTTCTGCGCCGTTGGCGCCGGGTTTGCAGGGGTCGAGGCGATCGCCGAGCTGCGCGACCTGGTTTCGAGCGTACTGCGCTTCTTCCCTGCAGTCGGCCGAGCGGAGCCGTGCTTCGTGCTCGTACATTCTCGCGAGCGCATCCTCCCCGAGTTGTCGGAGCCGCTCGCCGCCTACGCGCTCACGAAGCTGCGCGAGCGGGGAATCGAGTGCCGGCTCGGGGTTCGCGTGGCCGCCGCTCGGGCGGACGCGCTGGTGCTCGCCGGCGGAGAGGAGCTGCCGTGCGGCACGATCGTCTGGACGGCTGGGAACAGGCCCGGCGAGCTGCTCGACCAGTTGGAGCTCGAGCGCGGTCGCGGCGGGACGCTCGCCGTAGATGAGTCGCTGCGGGTCCTGGGACGAAGTGATGTCTGGGCCGCGGGCGACTGTGCCGCAGTCCCGGACGGCGACGGGGGGCTGCAGCCACCCACGGCCCAGCATGCTGTCCGCGAGGGCCGAGCGATCGCGGACGGCATCGCGGCGACGCTGGCCGGGCTGGATGTGCCGCCGTTTCGGTTCAGAAGCCTGGGGGCGCTTACCCCGCTCGGCCACCGCTCCGGGGTCGCCGAGATCCGCGGTCGATGTTTCTCCGGCGCGCTTGCCTGGGCGCTCTGGCGCTGCATCTACCTGGCCAAGCTCCCGGGGCTCGAGAAACGCACGCGCGTCGCGCTCGACTGGCTACTCGACCTGGTGTTCCCCCGCGACATCGTGCTTGCCGAACAAGTTGGATCCCCGGCGGACGGCCGCCTGGCCCCGGAGTCGGCGCCGGGCGCGCCCAGGGAGAACTCTGGATGAGCGCGCAAGCGGTTTATGGGTTCCAGCCAAAGCGGCTACGCCAGGGCGCGCTCGCCGGGCTAGCGGGCGGCGTCGTCTTCGGCGCGGCGATGCTCGAGCTCGGGGGCGCGCTGCCGACGATCGCGGGCATTGTTCGCAGCGATCTGACGGGGGTAGGCCTGCTCGTTCACGCGGTCATCTCCACGGTGATCGGCGTCTTCTTCGCCGAGATCACGCGCGGACGCCGCGCCGGGCCCGGGGAGCTCGTGTTCTGGGGAATTGCCTACGGCGCGCTTTGGTGGCTGCTCGGGGCCCTCACCCTGCTGCCGATCCTGCGCGGCGAGCAACCGGACTGGTCGCTCCACTCCGTGCAGGCCGCGTTTCCCTCGCTGATCGGTCACCTCGCCTACGGTGCAACCGCCGGCGCCGTGCTCGGGATCTTCGGCTACGCGGCTCGAGCCGGGCAGATCAAAGGGGGGGCGCTCCTGCGCGGCGCGCTCGCCGGCGTCCTCGCGTGGAGCGCTCTGACGCTCGTCCTGGAGCGCTCGGGCCTGCTCGAGGAAGCCGGGTTCGGCGGGACGTCGGCTACCCGGTGGGTGATCGGGCTTCTCCTCGGAGCGCTGGCGGGGGGCGGGTACGCGGCGCTCTACCCGCGACCGCGCGGGGCCACGGGTCCAGGTCTCGTACGAGGTCTCGCCTACGGCTTCCTGCTCTGGTTCACGCTGGCGCTCTCGATCGTTCCGGTGCTCGCCGGGGACGGCCTGCCCTGGGCGATCGGAGCTGCGAGGCCGCGTGCGGCCTCGCTCCCTGGCGTGCTCCTGGCCGGAGTCCTGCTGGTGGCGCTCTACCGCTGGTTCAGCGGACTCGCGGGGACGTTTTTCGAGGACGATGTCTCCGAGCTCGCGGACGAGGGCGTGGGCAGCCGCGCGCTCCGTGGCTTGGGACGTGGCGCGGTGGCTGGCGTCACCGGTGGACTCATCTTCACGATCGTGCTGGCTGGGATTGGCGGGCCTGAACGGACTGCCGGGCTCATGGGCGGGTCGGCGCCGGCTCTCGGACTCCTCGTTCAGCTGGCGATCGCAACGGTGATCGGGGCGAGCTTTGGGGTGCTCTTCCGACACGACGGGGACGATCCCGAAGCCGCGCTCGGCTGGGGCGTGGCCTACGGTCTGCTCTGGTGGGTGCTCGGCGGCCAGACCCTCCTGCCGGTGCTGCTCGGCGGCTCGCCGGCCTGGACAGCGACCGGCCTCGAAGACGGAGTTCCTTCGCTCGTCGGCTACCTTGCCTACGGGGCTGGGCTTGGTCTGACGCTCGCGGCGCTCGAGCGCCGCGCGCGACCCTGGTGGGCGGCCTCAACCGAGGCGCGAGTGCGCCGCGCCGAAGAGCGCCGGAGGCGGTTGGCCATCGCGGCGCCGGGGCTGTGGACGATGGCAGCAATCATCGTGCTGACGGTGCTCGCGCTGGTGGCGTCCTAGGCACTCGACGACTATCTGCGATCGCGGCGCTATCGATGAGCCACAAACGGATCTGGGCCCATCTCGGGTGAGACCGATCAGGTCTGGCGAAGTCGGGCGATGGCCGCGTTAGACACCAGCGCCCCTTGGCCGCCGAAGAGGCGAGAAGTAGATGATTTCCAGGCACTTCCGATGGGCCGTGAAGGAATCGAACCTTCAACCTTGGGCTTAAGAGGCCCCTGCTCTGCCAATTGAGCTAACGGCCCGGGAACCGTGCCCCGTCAAGGGGCAGCGGGTGATTCTATGCGCTCAGTCGCTTTGGCTGGCGGCCAGCGCGGCGAGGGCGTCGTCGGTGCTCGCGCGGATCGGGATCATCTGGTCGAGCCCGGTGATCTCGAACACGCGGGTGATTGACGGCTCGGTGCAGACCACCCCGACGCCGCCGCCGTCGGGCCGCACGCGCTTGATCGCCGCGACCAGCACCCCGAGCGTCGTCGAGTCGATGAAGGTGACCTTCGTCAAATCGACGACTAGCGTCGTCTTGCCCGCGTCGATCGCGGCCGCGAGCCGCTCCTTGAGTTGCGGCGCGGTGTAGAGGTCGACCTCGCCGCCGAGCTCGACCAGCTGCGCGCCGCCCTCCAGCTCGGAATCTGAGATCTGGAAGTTCATCGGGGAGCAGTCTCCGTCGCCGGGCCAGCGCCGCCCTTGCCCTCTGCTTTCTTGGCCTGGGCTGCCGCCTTCTCGCCGGCCTTGATCACTTGGTCGACCTGCTCCTGCACAGTCTTGCGCTGCTCGGGATCGGACAGCTGGACCGCCTTGCTCCCCGCCAGGTTAGCGGTCCTCGTGTCCCCCGCCTGGGCGGCAGTGCGGACGAGCAGCAGGTACGACGCGGGGGTTGCGCGCGCTTGGGCAACCAGCGAGGCGGCCTGGGTCGCCTTTTCGGGATCGGCCAAGCCGACCTCGGAGTAGGCCTGGACCATCAGGCTCGCGAGCGCCGCGTCCGGGGTCTTCGGCCCGGGCGTCGTCGCATCCGGATCGGGGGCGTCCGGATTCAGCTCCAGATAGGTGACCCAGGCCTCACTGGCGTCTTCGAGGTACCCGATCGCAGCGTCCCCGAAAGTGCCCGTTTCGGGATCGGCGTTCTCGAGCGCGAGCTGGTAGCTGGCGCGAATCTTGCGGCCGAGAGCGCCTTGATCGTCGGGATCCGCGACGAGCTGCTCCTGTGCCTGATCGAGCTGGTCCTGGAACTGGGAGTCGGTGTCGCCCTGGTTGTCGCTGAACGCGTCGAACAGACCGCCCGAGACCTCGCCTCCGATGCCGAAGAGGACGAGGCCACCACCCATCAGGATGGCGAGCGAGGCGTAGATGACTTGGATGAACCGACGGCGCCGGCCCTTGAGATCGAACAGCATGCGGAGTCCTTTTTACCCGGTCTCGCCGTCCGGCGGATCGGCGGCATCGTCGTCGGGATCGGCGAACTCGTCGCGCGGCTTGCCGAACGCTCGCGCAAGGATGATCGAGAACTCGTAGAGCAGGACCAACGGGATCATCTCGATCAGCAGCGTGACCGGGTCGATCGTCGGCAGGAGCGCCGCAAGGGCGGCCATCCCGAGGATCGCGTAGCGGCGGTTCTTGGCGAGGAACTCGGGCGTCACGACCCCCATCCGACTGAGCGCGAGCACGCCGACCGGGATCTGGAAGAGGAGCCCCAGCGAGATCATCGTCAGGACGACGAAGCTGTAGTAGTCCTTCGCGCGCAGTTGGGTGTCGAACTCGCTCGCGTTGAAGTTCAGCAGGAAGCTGAGGGCCGGCGGCAGGACGACGAAGTAGCAGAACGCCGCGCCCCCTATGAACAGGATCGGGACCATCAGTAAGAGGGGCAGCGCGACGCGCTTCTCGGAGGGCGTGAAGGCCGGAACGACGAACGCGTAGGCCTGGTAGAGCAGCGCCGGGAGCGAGATCAGTATTGCGGCGTAGGCGGCGAGCATGAACGTCACCGTGAACTGCTCGCCGACGCCGAACGTCGAAGGCTTGTCCGGGACGGCGTCCCCCAGCGCGTCGAGCGGAGCGTTCACGATGTCGAGGATCAGCAGGTTCTGCCAGAAGCAGACCACCATCGCGATGCCGAAGAAGACCAGCGAGATGATGATCCGCGACCGCAACTCGTCGAGGTGGTCGACGAGCGGCAGATGGTCTTCATGGCCAATCGGCCGGAGCTTCTTCTTCGGCACGTCGCTCAGGACTGGTCGCCGGAGCGCTCGACCGGAGTCGCCTCGCGCTGCTCGGTCGGGACGGCGGTGGTCGAGGTGGCCTCGATCTGGGGCGACTCGTCCTCGTCATCGTCCTTGCCCGTGACGGAATCCTTGAAGTTGCGCATCCCGCCGCCGAGCGACTTGCCGAGCTCGGGCAACCGCTTGGGGCCGAAGATGACCAGGACGATCAGGAGGATGATCCCGATCTCCAGGGGCCCGATCGGGCCGATTAAGCTGATTACAGACATTAGTTCCTCCGTTGAGTGCAGCTGATGCTACTCACGGCGTACGGGCCCCAGGCCCTGCCGGATGCTTTCGGGCGAGGATCAGTCGCGCTTGAAGTTGAGGTAGTAACGGCTCGCGGTCGGCTCTTCTTGGCCCTGGTACTTGCTCCCCGCGGCTCCGGAGCCGTAGGGATTCTCGACCGGCCCGTCCATTCGCATGAAGGAGATCTGACCGATCGGCATTCCGTAGTAGATCGTGATCGGCAGGTTGGCGACGTTCGAGAGTTCGAGTGTCAGATTGCCCGAGAACCCGCAGTCGACGAACCCCGCGGTCGAGTGGATCAGCAGGCCGAGCCGGCCGAGCAAGCTCTTCCCCTCGAGTCGCGCGACGAGGTCGGTCGGCAGCGTGACGTGCTCGAGCGTCTGGCCGAGCACGAACTCCCCAGGGTGGAGGATGAACGGCTCGTCTCCGCTGACCTCGACCATTTCGGTCAGCCCCTCCATCGGCTTGCGTACGTCGATGTAGGGGTGGCGAGCGTTGTGGAAGACCCGGAAGCGGCGATCGACGCGCACGTCGATGCTCGAAGGCTGGATCAGATCGCCGTCGAACGGATCGATGCGGATCCGCCCGGCGTCGATCTCGGCTCGGATCGTTCGGTCGCTCAGTACCACGATCGGCGAGTGTAGATCGTGGCGCCTCCTGACGCTCGCGCGCGCTAGTAGCAGCCCTTGGAGGCGTGCTCAAGTCACCTGGCCGAATGGCCGATAGGCCCTCAAGATGGCAACCCAGGACACAGGACAACGGATGAACCAAGCGAC
>JACCVG010000214.1 GCA_013698335.1 Thermoleophilaceae bacterium | reverse complement strand
GCAGCCGATCCCCAGGCCGCGCCCGCCCGTCGGCCCCGGCGCGGCGCGCGCGAGCAGAAGGCGACAGAGCCCGAGCCAATGGCCCCGAGCGAGGCAGAGGCCGCGCCTGAGACGGTCCCCGAGCCCGAGCCCGAGCCCGAGCCCGAGCCGCAAGAGACGCGCCGGCCGCGCCACACCAAGCCGCGCCGCGATCTTGACCCGCCCGCTTCCAAACTCGTGATCGCCGCCGGCCGGGCGCACGGCGTCGAGCCCGCCGACATCGTCTCCGCGATCGTCGACAACTCGCGACTCGACGGAGAGGACGTCCGAAACGTGCGCGTGCTGGAGCGGTTCAGCCTCGTCGAGGTCCCGGCCGATCGCGCCGCGGACGTCGTCTCCAAGGTCGCCGGCAGCGAGGTACGCGGAGTAAAACTCGAACTGGAGGTAGCGAACAGGTGAAGCAAGCCACGATGCACACCAACCACGGGCCGATCGAGATCGATCTCTTCGACGACGAAGCGCCGAAGACGGTCGAGAACTTCACGAAGCTCGCCGCGGACGGCTACTACGACGGGCTGGTCTTCCACCGCGTGATCAAGGACTTCATGGTCCAGGGTGGCTGCCCCGAAGGCACCGGCACCGGTGGCCCCGGCTACACCTTCGAGGACGAGTTCAACGACCACAAGGTGATCCGCGGCGCGCTCGCGATGGCGAATGCCGGACCGAACACCAACGGCAGCCAGTTCTTTCTGGTGACGGCGCCGGCGGCGAGCTGGCTCGACGGTAAGCACACCGTTTTCGGGCAGGTCACCGCCGGGATGGAAGCGGTCGACGCGATCGAGGCGATTCCGACCGACGGCCGCGACCGGCCGACCGAGGACTGCAAGATCGAACGAATCGAAATGGCAGCGTAGAATCGCGCCAAGACTTCGTGTTACCGAGGAGGATCTGATGTCGACGGTCGAAGAGCGCCCCGCAGCAACCACCAACGGAACGACGGCTGCCGGACCGTCGACGATTCCGGTCGAGAACCCGGCGACGGGCAAGATCGTCGCCCACGTCCCCGACATGTCCGCCGACGAGGTCGCCGCCCTGGTCGCCCGCGCTCGCGCGGCTCAGCCCGGCTGGGAAGCGCTCGGCTTCGCCGGTCGCGCCCACTACATGCGCGCCATCAAGCAGTGGATGGTCGAGAACCGCGACCGCGTGATCGGCGCCGTCATGGAGGAGACCGGCAAGACGCGCGAGGACGCGACGCTCGCCGACTGGGTCTATTGCATCGATTCGCTGAGCTTCTGGGCCAAGCACGCGCCCAAGTACCTCGCCGACGAGAAGGTCCGCTCCCATTCGCCGCTGCTGCTCGGTAAGAAGCTGCTCGTCCGCTACGAGCCGGTCGGCGTGGTTGGGGTCATCGGCCCCTGGAACTTCCCGCTGACACTCTGCTTCGGCGATGCGATCCCGGCCCTGATGGCCGGCAACAGCGTCGTCGTCAAGCCGAGCGAGGTGACCCCGCTCTCAAACCTGCTGATCGAGGAGGCGTGGCAGGAGATTGGTGCCCCGCGCGACACGTTCCTGGTCGCGACCGGACGCGGTGAGACCGGCGCGGCGCTCGTCGACCACTCCGACATGCTGATGTTCACCGGCTCGACGGCGACCGGCAAGAAGATCATGGCCCGCGCCGCCGAGACGCTGACACCCGTCTCGCTCGAGCTCGGCGGCAAGGACCCGATGATCGTGCTGCGCGACGCCGATCTCGAGCGGGCGGCGAACTTCGCCGTCCAGTACTCGATGCTGAACGCGGGACAGGTCTGTCAGTCGATCGAGCGCGTCTACGTCGAGGCGCCGGTCTACGACGAGTTCGTCGCCAAGTGCGTCGACAAGACGCGTGCGCTGCGCCAGGGTCCCCCCGGCGCTGCGGGCTCGGTCGACGTCGGCGCGGTCATCCATCCGCCGCAGGCCGACATCGTCGAGCGCCACGTCAAGGACGCCGTCGCGAAGGGCGCGAAGGTGCTCGTGGGCGGCGGCCGTAGCGACGAGGCCGGCCACTTCTTCGAGCCGACGGTGTTGGTCGACGTCGACCACACGATGTCGGCGATGACCGAGGAGACTTTCGGGCCGACGTTGCCGATCATGAAGGTGGCCGACGAGGAGGAGGCGCTGCGACTCGCCAACGACTCCAACTACGGGCTCAACTCGAGCGTCTTCACCAAGGACGTCGAGAAGGGCGAGCGGATCGCACGGCGGATCCAGGCCGGAAACGCCTGCGTCAACGAGTGCATGCTCAACTACGTCGCCCAGGAGGTCCCGTTCGGCGGCCACAAGGAGTCCGGGCTCGGCTCGCGCCACGGCCAGGGCGGGATCCGCAAGTACACCCGCTCGCAGACGATCACGATCGCGCGCTTCGGGCCCAAGCGCGAGCTGCACTTCTACCCGTTCACGCGAAAGCGCTCCGAGCGCCTCGAAAAGGGGATGGCGCTGCTGCATGGGAAGCGTGGTAAGCGCTAGTCACCTGACTTGCTAGCTGCTGCGCTGGCGCTCGCCTCCAGCCTGACCTGGGGCGGGGCGGACTTTCTCGGCGGCCTGATCAGCCGCCGGCGCACGGTGCTCGCCGTGCTGCTCATTTCGCAGGCGGTTGGCCTGGTGCTGATCGGTTCGATCGTCGCCGTCAACGGTGCGACCGTTGGGCCCGATCTCTGGCTCGCGGTGGTCGCCGGCCTGATCGGGATGGCTGCGCTGGCGTGCTTCTATCGTGGCCTCGCGATCGGCGCGATGGGTGTCGTCGCACCGATCACGGCCGCCGCCGCCGTGATTCCGGTCACGGTCGGCATCGCCTCCGGCGAGCGCCCGGCGACGATCCAGTGGATCGGAATCGCGCTCGTGATCGGCGGGATCGTCCTTGCCGCGCGCGAGCCCGCCGGTGCCGGCGCAGCGGAGGCCCAGCGAGCCGCCCCCGCAGCCGCCCCCCGGATCTCCCGTGGTGTCGGCCTCGCCCTCGCCGCGG
>JACCVG010000205.1 GCA_013698335.1 Thermoleophilaceae bacterium | reverse complement strand
GATCTACGCCGGGCCGCTGCCGATCGAGATGGTCCGCTCCAAGCTGGACGAGCACAAGATCAAGGAGGTCACGCTCGAGGCCGTCCATCCCGGGAACCCGTTCGACGGCGGGCCGTTCTCGATCGAGATGGTCAAGATGGCCCATTCCATCCCGGATGCGTTCGCGGTCGCCCTGACGTGCGAGCTCGGGACGACACTGATCACCGGCGACTACAAGTTCGATCAGACTCCGGTCGACGGCATCCCGGCCGATGTCTCGCGACTCTCCGAGCTCGGCCGCGACGGCGTGCTGCTGCTCTGCGGCGATTCGACCAACGTCGACCGTCCCGGAGTGGCCGTCTCGGAATCGAGCGTCGGCCCGCACCTCGAGGAGACGTTCGCCCGCTGCAGCGGACGGATCGTCGTCACCTGCTTCGCGTCCAATATCCACCGGGTCCAGCAGGTCGTCGACGCCGCCGGCGCCCTCGGCCGCAAGGTCGCCCTCGTCGGGCGGTCGATGCGCAAGAACATCAACATCGGGCGCAACCTCGGCCACATCGACATTCCCGAGGGGACGCTCGTCGGGCCACGAGAGATCGCCGACTTCCCCGACCACAAGCTCGTGGTCATCTCCACGGGCAGCCAAGGCGAACCGCTGTCGGCGCTGCGCCGGATGGCGCACGGGGACCATCGCCAGGTGGAACTGCGCGACGGCGACACGGTCGTCTTCTCCGCCACCCCGATCCCCGGTAACGAGCGAGCGGTGAACGAGACGATCGACCGGATCTACCACCTTGGCGCGGACGTGATCACGGCCCAGGACGCCCCGATCCACGCCTCCGGCCACGGGTATGCCGAGGAGGTCAAGCTGATGCTCAACCTGACCAAGCCGCGCTACGTCTTCCCGTTCCACGGCGATCATCGCCGGCTGCGGCTGCACTCCCAGCTCGCCGAGGCGGTCGGCGTCGACCCCGAGGACATCTTCCTGGGGGAGAACGGCCTACCGCTCGAGATCGACCGCGACCGAGCCCGGTTCGGCGAACGCGAGCAGGCGGGCATGATCTTCGTCGACGGGGTCGACGTCGGTGACATCGAGGACGTCGCCCTGCGCGATCGCAGGATGCTCTCGGCCGACGGGATCTTCATCGTCGTCGCCACGATCTCCGAGCAGGACGGGCGGTCGGTGACCGCGCCCGAGATCATTTTCCGCGGCGTACCGTTCCTCGACGAGCAGGACGATCTTGTCGACGAGATCCGCGACGCGGTCGAGCGTTCGCTCGCCGACTCCGCAAGTGAGCAGATCCGCGAGATCTCTCTGCTGCAGAGCCATCTCCACGACGACGTCGCGAAGTTCGTCTACGACCGCCTGAAGCGCAGGCCCCTCGTCCTGCCGGTCGTCGTCGAAGTCTGAGCGGCCAAACGCGACTGCTCCTCGACCTCGTCGGGGGCGAGCGCTCCGGACGAGCCGTCGACCGGGAGCCGGACGACGAACCGCGCGCCGCCCTCCGGCGAGTCGGTCAGCTTCACGGTTGCGCCGTGTGAGGCCGCGACCGTCCCGACGATCGCCAGGCCAAGACCGCTGCCCTTGCCCGAGAAACCGTTGCCGCCACGGACGAACCGCTCGAATATCCTCTCCCGCTGCTGCTCGTCGATGCCCGGTCCGTTGTCGGAGACCTCGAGGATGACCGACTCGGCTACCGGCTCGCCACCGTTGGTCGAGGGACGCATGGTTCCAGCCTTGCGCCGCAGTCTCAGTCGCACGATCGTTCCGGGCGGCGTGTGTGAGAGCGCGTTCTGAACCAGATTGACGACCAGCCGATGGAGGTCGTCCTGGATGCCCCAGACGAATATCCCCCCCGGGGGGCATTCCACGCGCATCACGTGATCGGCAGCGAGAGGGGCGGTTTCAGCCACCGCGTCGGCGACCACGTGAGCGAGGTCCGTCGACTGCTTGCCGGCCGTATGGCCGGTGTCGGCGCGCGCCAGGAACAGCAGGTCGGCGACCAGGCGGCGCATCCGCTGGGTCGAGCGCAGTGCCGAGGCAGCGATGTCGGCATCCTCGCCCTTGAGCTGCTCTTGGAGGAGCTCGAGGTTGGCGAGCACGCTGGTCAGCGGCGTGCGCAGCTCGTGCGAGGCATCGGCGACGAACTCCCGTTCTCGACGAAGCGTTGCCTCGGCTTCGCGCTGCGCATCGTCGAGCGCGCGCAGCATGCCTTCGAGCGTGCGAGACAGGTCGGCGATCTCGTCCTTCGCACGGGTGCGGGGCAGGGTCACGGCCGGATCGCGGGTGCGCGAGACATGTCGGGCGACATAGGTCAGGTCGGAGATCGGTCGCATCGCCCTGCGCGCGACCGCGAGACCGGCCAGCAGCGCGAGTCCAGTGCCGACGAGGACGCCGAGACCGAGGAAGTACTGGACGCGGCTGATCGTGGCGTTGAGAGCGGCGAGTTGGCGCCCGAACATGATGAACCCCTGTGGGTCTCCGGGATCGCCGCCGGCGAGAATCGGTGCCGTGTAGACCCGGTAGGTGCAGTCGCAGGCCTGGTCGTCGATGTTGACGAGCGAGTTGTCCGGCGGGAGCACGACATCACCGCTCGCGCTCGCCGGACTCTTGAGCTCGACGTTCTCCCCAGTGGGGTCGAACAGCCAAACCGCGGCGTCATCGGCGGCGGCCGTGTCGATCACCAGCTCCGAGGTCTTGTCGGGGTCGATCGCGATCAATCCCTCCTCGAACTCACGGGTGGGGATCCGCGAGGTGAGGTTGGTCGCGTCGGCCTTGAGGCTCGTCTCGAAGTCACTCTTGAGCCGCGAGGTGGTGAACGCGCTGATCACGAGGGCGAAACCGAGCAAGATGATGAACGTCAGCGCCGCGCTCGTCAGCGCGAGCCGCCAGCGGATGGTCATCGAGCGCGATCGCCGCATCAGTCGGTCCTGAGCACGTATCCCGCCCCGCGTACCGTGTGCAGGAGCCGCGGGCGGCCACCGGCTTCGAGCTTGCGCCGCAACGTCGAGACGAATACGTCGACGGTATTGGTCTCGGCGTAGGCGTAGTAGTCCCAGACGTCCTCGAGCAGCTTCCGTCGTGAGACGACGATCCGCTCGTTGCGCATCAGGTACTCGAGCAGCTCGAATTCACGTGTTGTGAGGTCGAGCTCGTCGCCGCCCCGTTCGACCTCTCGGGTCTGTGGGTTGAGGCGTAGGTCTCCGACGGAGAGGAAGGCTGACCCGCGCGGCGGGCGACGGCGCAGGAGCGCGCGCAGGCGAGCGAGCAGCTCCTGGCGATCGAACGGCTTGACGAGATAGTCATCGGCGCCCGAGTCGAGCCCCTGGACACGAGCGTCGACCCCGTCGCGGGCGGTCAGGATCAGAATCGGGACATCGCTCTCGGCGCGCAGCCGCCGGCAGACCTCGACGCCGTCGAGCTTCGGCAGCCCGAGGTCGAGGACGATTGCGTCGGGCGAGAACTCCTTCGCGTCGACCAGGGCCTGCTCGCCGTCCTCGGACACGCGGACGTCATAGCTCTCGAGGCGAAGTGAGCGTCGCAGGACGCCCCCAATCTCGGGGTCGTCCTCGACGACCAGCACCCTGGCGTTGGAGTTCATCGCCCAATGGTAGGGCGAGGCAGGGTCCTCGGCGCCCGTGTCGAAGGTTTCTCTCGCCCGATGGCCACGCGCAAGACGACCAGTCGCAGAGCAACCTCTCGCCGCGCAAAGCCCCGGCCGAAGGTCCGTGCACGTCGTAGCTCCAGGCCTTCGATCCGCATGCCCGAGCTCCAGCAGCGCGATCTCGACCTGATCGGACTCGCGCTGGTCGCCCTCGCGGCGTTTCTCGCGCTGGTCTTCTACCTGGGCTGGGACGGTGGACAGGTCGGGGGCGCGATCGCCAACGCGACCCGGGTGCTGCTCGGCGGCGTCGGATACCTGATGCCCGTCCTTCTGTTCGGGACCGGCGCGCTGATGATCGTCGGGCCGATGCTGCCCTCGGTCCGGCCGTTCCGGACCGGAGCGGTGTGTCTCGTTGCCGCCCTGACGCTCGGTCTCGCCGGACGGGTGCTCGGCATCGGGCCGAAGCTCCCCCTCCGCGAGGCAGCCTTCGAGACCGATCCCGCTTTTCTCTCCTCGCACGGGGGACTAGTCGGAGAGCTGCTGCACTGGGTCTCTGACGGCCTCGTCCAGGATGCGGGGACCTCGATCCTGTTCGTCTTCCTGCTGCTCGCCGCGATCCTGCTGCTGACCGGCGCCTCGGTGGCGGGGGTATTGCGCGCCACGCACGCAGGGGTTCAATCGACGACGGCGCGGGTGCGCCGCTCGACCGGGGAGTTCGCGAGCGTGATCACCGGCCGCGACGCACGTTCCCCCGGCGAGGAGCCCGACGATTACGAGCCAACGGAGCCGCGTGAGGTGCGGCCGCCCGAGGTCGAGCCGGTGGTTCACGCCACGCACGTCGAAGCTCCGATCCCCGCGTACGACGAGCAGGACTCCGAGGATCTCGCCGTCGAGGTTCCCGAGTTCGAGCTCGGCGTCGACGTCGAAGTCGTCGATGTCGAGGGGCGTGGAAGGGCAGAGGACGCCGCGGAGATCGAACTGACTCCGATGGGCAACCCTCGAACTCCCATAACGGAGGGCGATGGCCAGGACTACCTGCTGCCGAACGAGGCGATGCTGCGACGCTCCGAAGGCGGGGGCGTCAAGGTCGATACGGCCTCGGCCGACCTCAAGGGCAAGGAACTGGTCCAGGCGCTCGGCCATTTCGGCGTCGAGGCGAAGTTGATCGGGACCGTCTCAGGCCCGCACGTCACCCGTTTTGAGCTGCGTCTCGCGCCGGGGACCCGGGTCTCCAAGGTCGCTCAGCTCAAGGATGATCTCTCCTACCAACTCGCGGCCGCAGATGTTCGGATCCTCGCCCCGATCCCCGGTCGTCAGGCAGTCGGGGTGGAGATCCCCAACGACATCCGGCGGACGGTCCGGCTTGGGGACGTGCTCCAGCCAAGCCCGAAGGACTACTCGCCGCTCGCCGTCTGGCTCGGCAAGGACATTGCAGGCAACGCAATCGGCACTGATCTGGCGAAGCAGCCCCACCTCCTGATCGCGGGTACGACCGGCTCGGGCAAGTCCGGTGCGGTCAACGCGATGCTCTGCTCGATCCTGCTGCGGGCCACTCCGAACGAGGTGAAGATGGTCCTGGTCGATCCCAAGGCCGTCGAACTCAACTATTACGAGGGCATTCCCCATCTGCTCACGCCGGTGGTCACGACGCCGCGACTGGCTGCCAACGTGCTCTCCAACCTGATCAAGGAGATGGAGCAGCGCTACGCCATCATGGCGGGTGTCCGAGCACGGAACATCGTCGAGTTCAACAAGCTGCGCAAACGTGAGGGCGAGCCGCCGCTGCCCTACATCCTCTGCGTCATCGACGAGCTCGCCGATCTGATGATGGTCGCCGCGACCGAGGTCGAGGACTCGATCATCCGCCTGGCGCAGAAGTCGCGCGCGGTGGGGATCCACCTATTGCTCGCGACCCAGCGCCCGAGCGCGGACATCATCACCGGCATGATCAAGGCCAACGTCCCGGCTCGAATCGCATTCGCGGTCTCCTCGCAGACCGACTCGCGCGTGATCCTCGACCAGAACGGCGCCGAATCGCTGCTCGGTCAGGGCGACATGCTCTTCAAGCCGGTGGGCCAATCGCGCACCTCGCGGATCCAGGGCAGCCTGATCGAAGAGGCCGAGATCGAGAAGATCACCGACTTCTGGCGACGCCAGGGCGAGCCGGAACTAAAGCTCGAACTGCTGGAGGAGGTCGAGATCCAAGAGCGCGAGGGCGATCCGGACTTCGATCCGGACGCCGACGACCTGCTCGCGGACGCGATCGCCACCGTCGTCCAGATGGGGACGGCGTCCACCTCGATGTTGCAGCGGCGGCTGCGGGTCGGCTACACGCGGGCCGGTCGGCTGATCGACATGATGGAGCGCCGCGGAGTGATCTCGGGGTTCGAGGGATCGAAGGCGCGCCAAGTGCTCGTCAGCGAAGGCGACCTGCCGCGACTTCTGGCGGCTCTGCCCGCCGGTCAGGGTGAGCTCGTCGCCCCGGCGAGCAGCCCGTCGACTGAAAGCTGACGCCCGTTCCTACCCGCCATGACGGCGCGCTGACAGAATGCGCCACGCATGCCTGCGATCGGAGAGAGTCTGCGCGAGGCGCGACTCCGCCACAACGTCGACATCGGCGAGGTCTCGGCCCAGACGAAGATCCGGGGGAAGTACCTGCGCGCGCTCGAGAACGAGGAGTTCGACCAACTCCCCGGGCCGACCTACGTACGCACCTTCCTACGTACCTACGCGGAGTACCTGGGACTTGACGGTGCCCTGCTCGTCGAGGCCTACCGGGCCGAGCACGGCGCCGTCACCGAAGATGAGCCCCTGACGCCCTTCGCTCCCGGCGCGGCGGGCCGGCGCGGGACCCGAGACCGAGGCTTGGCCGGGCCCGCCCCGATGCTCAGCGGCCCGCTACCGCTGGTCGCCGCCGCGGCCGTGGCGATCGTCGCCGGACTGCTGGTGATCGGTCTCGTGTCGGGCGACGACGACGGCGACGATCCGACCCCGCCGCCGGTCGGCGCCGTCAAGACCGAGACGGACACGGAAGCCAAGCAGCGAGCCGGCGGTCGGCGGGAATCCAAGCGCGACCGCTCTAACGGGCCGATTACACTCGAGATCGCCCCCGCGACGCCGACCTACACCTGCGTCGACGACGGCGCCGGAGAAGTCCTCTTCGAGGAGACGATCTCCGAAGCCGAGCGATTCAAAGGGAAGGTCCTGAGGGTCAATCTCGGGAACGGCCAGGCGAAGATCTCGGTCAACGGCGAGACGGTCGACATCGAGGGCGGCCCGAATCCGATCGGGTATCGCTTCAACGCGAAGAGCGAGCGCGAGATCCCCGACGGCGAGCGACCCTGTCAGCTGTGAGCGTACGGGCGGGAATCGTGGTCACCGGCACTGAGGTTCTGACCGGCCGGGTGCGTGACCGCAACGGTCCGTGGGTCGGCGAGCAGCTCAGCGAGCTCGGCGTCGACCTCGCCCACATCACGATCTGCGGCGATCGACCGGAGGACATGGAGGCCCAGCTCCGCTTTCTGGCCGGCGAGGGGGTCGAGGTGATCGTGACGAGCGGCGGGCTGGGCCCGACGGCCGACGACCTGACGATGGCCGTCGTCGCGCGCTTCTGCGGCCGCGAGATGCGGCTCGACGCGGCGGTCGAGGCGCGGATCGCGGCGATTCTCGAACCCCTGATGAAGCGCTGGCCGGACCTCGATCCGGAGGCGGTCCTCGCCGCTAACCGCAAGCAGGCGATTCTGCCCGAGGGGGCGTCGGTCCTGGATCCCGCCGGGACGGCACCCGGAGCGGTAGTGCCACCGCAGTCGGACGGCAAGCCGACCGTCGTGGTCCTCCCGGGGCCGCCCCGGGAGCTGCACCAGATGTGGCCTGCCGCGGTCGCGACGGCCGAGTTCCAGCGCGCGATCGCCGGGGCGGGGGAGTACCGCGGGCAGATGCTGCGGATCTTCGGGATTCCGGAGTCGGAGATCGCGGAGACCCTGAGGCTCGCCGAAGACGAGCTCGGACCGCCGTTCGCCGAGGTCGAGATCACGACCTGTCTGCGCCGCGGCGAGGTGGAGCTCGTCGCACGCTGGCAACCGGCCGCCCAGGCGACCTGGGACCGGATCGCCGAGATCGTGGGAGAGCGCCACGCCCGGACGCTCTTTTCAACCGACGGCTCGCTGGTCGATGACCAGGTTGCCGAACTGCTCACCGGCCGCTCCCTGGCGCTTGCGGAATCGTGCACCGGGGGGCTGATGGCCGCGCGGCTGATCGACCGGCCCGGTGCCTCGGCCTACGTGGCCGGCGCGATCGTCGCCTATGCCGATGCGGCCAAGCGGGAGCTGCTCGGCGTCGACGGCGCGTTGCTCGAACGCCACGGGGCGGTTTCGCCGGAGGCCGCCGAGGCGATGGCCGATGGGGCGCTGGAGCGCCTGGCCGCCGATACGGCGCTGGCGATCACCGGTATTGCCGGACCCGGAGGAGGGACCGAGGAGAAGCCCGTCGGCTACGTCTGCTGGTGCGCCAAGCGCTCCGACGGCGCCCTGCTTGCCCGCTCGATGACCATGCCCGGCAACCGGACGGAGATCCGCGACCGCTCGACCACATTCGGGATGCATCTGCTGAGGCGACTGCTGCGTGGCGAGGAGTTCCCGCTTTAGCACTCCGTGAGCGCAGAACCGTCACGCCTGCGCCACCATCACGTCCGAACTGGTTCCTAGGCTCCCCGAACCAAGACTTCGAGGAGGAACCATGGACAAGGAACAGGAAAAGGCAGCAAAGGCGCGTGATTCGGCTCTCTCGGGCGCGCTGACCCAGATCGAACGCGCGTTCGGCAAGGGATCGATCATGCGGATGGGTGACGACGACGCAATCGTTCCCGTCTCGGCGATCCCCACCGGAGCCCTGTCACTCGACCTCGCGCTCGGCGTCGGCGGTCTGCCACGCGGCCGAATCGTCGAGATCTTCGGCCCGGAGTCATCGGGCAAGACGACGCTCGTGTACCACATCATCGCCGAGGCTCAGCGGCTCGGCGGCGTCTGCGCCTTCATCGATGCCGAGCACGCGATGGATCCCGTCTACGCCGCCCGGATCGGCCTCGACGTCGACGAGTTGCTGGTGTCACAGCCCGATCATGGGGAGCAGGCGCTCGAGATCGCCGACCTCCTGATCCGCTCGGGCGCCGTCGACGTCGTCGCGATCGACTCGGTCGCGGCGCTGACGCCGAAGGCCGAGCTCGAGGGCGCGATGGGCGACCAGACCGTCGGGCTCCAGGCTCGGATGATGAGCCAGGCGATGCGCAAGCTCGCGGGCAACCTGAACCGGACCGGCACGCTGTGCGTGTTCACCAACCAGATCCGCGAGAAGATCGGCGTCATGTTCGGCTCTCCCGAGACGCAGCCGGGCGGTCGCGCGCTGAAGTTCTACTCCTCGCAGCGGCTCGACATCCGGCGAATCGAGACGCTCAAGGACGGGACCGAGGCGGTCGGCAACCGGGTACGGGTGAAGGTGGTCAAGAACAAGGTCGCGGCGCCGTTCCGCCAGGCCGAGTTCGACATCGACTATGGCATCGGCATCTCCTCGGAGGGCTGCATCCTCGACCTCGCGATCGAGCACAACGTCGTCGAGAAGTCAGGGTCGTTCTTCTCGTTCAACGAGGAGCGTCTCGGGCAGGGTCGCAACAATGTCAAAGGGTTCCTGCGCGAGCACCCCGAGATCGCTCGAGCGATCGAGGACCGGATCTACACCGCCCTCGGGCTCGACCGGGGGGGCAAGGCCGTCCCGGTCCCGATCGTCGCGGTAGGAGACGAGGCGCCTCTTCCAGAGCCCGAACCGGCCCCCGAGCAGCAGGCCGCTTAGCCGCTGCGGTCCGTCCTGCGGTCGCCGAGGTTGATCGGCGACCGCGTGCGTCTCGTAAGGTTGGGGTAGGCCCGGTGCCAACAGAGGCGCCGGGCTCGGACGTCCAGCGAGACGTTCTCAACGAGAACCCCTAGCAACTGCATAGCCGGAGGGCGTGACTCATGGAGATCCTGCTTGCAGGAATCGCTGGTGCACTGGCCGTCGCTGTCGTCGCGCTGGTCGCGCTGCGCGACCGCACGACGGCGCGTGAGCCCGCCGGCGAGCGCGATGGTCTGTCGGCGGCGTTGAGCGATCTTGCCGAGCGGCAGCGGCTGCTCGCCGGCCAGGTCGCCGAGGTCGGCGCCGAGCGCGCCGCACTGGAGGCAGAGCGAGCCACCCAGACCACGGCGCTCGAGCGGATTGCCGGGCTGAGCGCGAGCCAGGCGAAGGCCCAGCTGCTCGAGCGGCTCGAAGAGGAGCTCCGCCACGAGCACGCCCGGGCGATCCGCCGGTCGGAGGAGGAGACCCGCCACGACGCGGATCGCCGCGCCCGCAGCATCCTCGCCGCCGCGATGCAGCGAATCGCCGCCGGACATGCAGCCGAGACGACCGTCTCCGCCGTCCCCTTGGCCTCCGATGACATGAAGGGACGGATCATAGGGCGCGAGGGGCGCAACATCCGAGCACTCGAGACGCTCACCGGAATCGACATCATCATCGACGACACACCCGGGCTCGTCGTCCTGTCGGGCTTCGACGGGATGCGGCGGGAGATCGCCCGACTCACGCTCGAGCGGCTGCTGCTTGACGGCCGCGTTCATCCGGCACGGATTGAAGAGGTCTTCTACCAGTGCCGGTCCGAGATCGACAATCGCGTGATCGAGGTAGGGGAGCAGGCGGCGTTCGAGGCGGGTGTCGGGACCGTTCACCCGGAGCTCGTGAAGCTGCTCGGCCGCCTGCACTACCGAACGAGTTACGGACAGAACGTGCTCGCCCACTCGATCGAATGCGCGCGGCTCGCGGCCCTGATCGCGGCCGAGCTCGGCGCCAACCAGACGGCGTCTCGACGCGCTGCACTGCTGCACGACATTGGAAAGGCCGTCTCGCACGAGGTAGACGGCCCTCATGCGCTCGTGGGCGGCGAGATCGCCCGTCGTCACGGTGAGCCCGAAGCGGTGGTTCACGCGATGGAGGCGCATCACAACGAGGTCGACGTCCAGACCGTCGAAGCGGTGATCGTCCAGATTGCCGATGCGCTGTCGGGCGCGAGACCCGGGGCGCGAGGGGAGTCCTTAGAGGGTTATGTCAAGCGGATGCACGACCTCGAGCAGATCGCCACGCGGCACGACGGGGTCGAGAAGGTCTACGCGATGCAGGCCGGGCGCGAACTACGGATCATCGTGCGGCCCGAGGCCGTGGATGATGACCAGGCAACGATCCTCTCGCGCCAGATCGCCCGAGATCTCGAGCGGGAGCTCGAGTACGCAGGGCAGATCAAGGTGACCGTCATCCGCGAGAGCCGGGCGATCGACTACGCCAAGTAGGCCTGTCGATTCAGCCGCAGCGCGGACGTCTATCGTGGGGGCGATGAAGGGCTTTCACCTGACGACGTTCGGCTGCCAGATGAACGAGCACGACTCCGAGCGGATGAAGGGGATGCTGGTTGCGCTCGGCTATGGCGAGGTCCAGGAGCGAGGGGATGCGGATCTGATCCTCTTCAATACCTGCTCGATCCGGGAGTCGGCCGACAACCGCTTCATCGGCCATCTCGGCGAGGCCAAGCGGCTGAAGGCCGAGGATCCGACGCGGGTCGTCGGCGTCGGGGGTTGCTGGGCGCAATCGGTCAAGGACGAGGTGTTCGCCCGCTTTCCGTTCGTCGACGTCGCCTTTGGGCCGGGGCAGATCCACAAGCTCGCCGAGTTCCTCACGAGCGACAGCCTGACGGCGCAGGGGTACTTCGAGTTCGAGGGCTTCCCGGGAGAGCTGCCCGCCCACCGGGCGCGGGAACACCAGGCCTGGGTGCAGGTGTCGGTCGGCTGCAACTGTGTCTGTGCATACTGCATCGTTCCTTCGACGCGCGGCCGGGAGGCCAGCCGCGCGCCCCACAAGCTGGTCGCCGAGGTAGAGCGGCTGGCCTCAGAAGGGGTTCGCGAGGTGACCCTGCTCGGCCAGAACGTCAACTCCTACGGCCGGGATCTGCCGGTCGGGGCGAAAGCGACCTTCGCCGAGCTGCTGGCGATGGTCGATGCCGTCGAGGGCATCGAGCGGATCCGCTACACGAGCCCGCATCCGAAGGACATGCGCGAGGACGTCGTACGGGCTCACGCCGAGCTCGCGTCAGTCTGCGAGCACATCCACCTCCCGCTGCAGGCCGGGTCCAGCCGGATCCTCAAGGCGATGCGCCGCACCTACGACAGGCCGCGCTATCTCGACCGCGTGGACATGATTCGGGAGATCGTGCCCGATTGCGCGCTGAGCACCGACATCATCGTCGGATTTCCGGGCGAGACCGAGGAGGACTTCCTGGAGACACTGGAGGTCGTCGACCGCGTTGGGTACGACTCGGCCTTCACCTTCGTCTTCTCGGCGCGCCGGGGAACGCTGGCTGCCGATCTTCCCGACCAGCTGCCCCACAGCGTCAAGCGCGAGCGCATGGAACGGCTCGTGCCGCTCGTTCAGCGCCGCGCTCGAGAACGATCCCAGCGGTTCATCGGTCGTGACATGGAGGTTCTCGTGGAGGGCGCTTCCAGAACCGACCCGGCGCGGCTGCGTGGCCGGATCCGTCACAACAAGACCGTCAACTTCGACGGGGCGGCGGGGCCCGGCGAACTGGTCGAAGTCGAGATCAGCTCGGCCACGAGCACCACGCTCGCCGGTAGCGAGCGCCTGCTCGCCCGCCTCCGATGAGCGGCACCTCGTGGCCGGGCCGGGAGCGCCTCTGATCGCGATCTTCGGTCCGACCGGGGTCGGCAAGACCGCCGTCGCCGTCGAGGTCGCCAAGCGGCTGAAGGCCCGCGGCGAGGACCCGGTCGCGATCTCTGCCGATGCGATCCAGGTCTACGAGGGGCTCGCGATCCTCAGCGGGTCGGCGAGTGCCGAGGAGCAGGCGCAGCTCGAGCACCGGCTGATCTCCTTCGTGCCGATCTGGGAGACGTTCTCGGCCGGACGCTTCGCCGAACTCGCCCACACCGAGATAGACGCGGCGCTGGCAGGCGGGCGATCGCCGCTGGTGGTTGGGGGCACCGGGCTCTACCTGCGGGCGGCGCTCGCGCACCTCGAGATGGGCCCGCCGGCGCCCCCCGCCGTGCGTGCCAGCCTGGAGCGGGAGCTGGAGGCGGTCGGGTTGCGCCACCTGTATGCGCGCCTCGCCGAGATCGCGCCCGCGAGGGCCGCGCGGATCGGCCACAACGACCGCTCGCGGGTTCTGAGGGCCCTCGAGCTACTCGAGATGGATGCGCCGCCGGCGGTGCGGGCTGGGGCGGGCGAGTTGTGGACGGACACGACGCGCGTGCCGACGCGGCTGTTCGGCCTCGTCCGCGACCGTGACGACCTCTACGCCAGGATCGAGGCCCGCGTCGAGGACATGGTGGCGCTGGGCGCCGAGGAGGAGGTGCGTTTGGCCGATGCCGCCGGCGCGAGCGCAACCGCGCGCGCGGCGATCGGATTCGAGGAACTGCTCGTGGGTGACGTCGAGCGAATGCAGCGCCGCACCCGCCAGTACGCCAAGCGCCAGCTGACCTGGATGCGCAAGCTGCCGGGTGTCGAGCTGATCGACGTCACGGCACAGAGCCCGACGACAGCGGCCGCGACGATCGTCGCGGCGCTCGCGGAGGCCTAACCCGGATCAGGTGATCTCGACCCGCGGGATCCCGCGGGTGACCGTGAAGTCCTTCAAGGTGCGGACCGGGCTATTTCTGCTCTTCACGCTCGCGGGCGTCCTGAAAGAGACCTTCAGCTCGTCGCGGGAAGCCTCCACCACCGCGTAGCCCTTGTCCTTGACGTTCGAGTAGCGGAAATGAGGGTTGTCGCCGGGGGCAACCGCGCCGTCCACGATCAGCGATCCCAGGTCGGGCTGAACGCTCAGCCCGACGCTGTCGAGCAGGCCCTGTGAGGTGACCGATCCGCAGACGAACTCGGTCGCCACCGGCGGTGGACCGGTCTGGGCGGGGCCCTGGCGGCCGGTCGGTGTCACGTCCCCGGCGAAGAAGGTGTGGATGTCGCCGGTCAAAAAGGCGACGTCGGAGATGCGCTGGTCGCGGATGTGGGTCAGCAGCTCGGTGCGGTCGGCGCCGTATCCGTCCCACTGGTCGGGGTTGATCGGGCTGCCGGCCGGAAAATCGACCGACATGATCATCACCTGGTTGGCGACGGCCTTCCAGACGGCGTCGGACTCGCGCAGGGTGCGCTTGAGCCAGCTCATCTGCTGCTTGCCGAGCAGTGTCCGCGAGGGGTCGTTGCGCTCGTTCTCCGGGCAGGGCGCCAGGACCTGGTCATCGCACGGCTGGTCGGAGCGGTACTGGCGCTCGTCGAGCAGGAACAGTTCGAGGTTGCGGCCGAAGCGCAGCGTGTCGTAGATACGGAACCGCTCGCGCGGGTTCCGCATTCGCGGCATGTGCTCGAAGAACGCGCGGAAGCCGTTGCGGCGGCGCTTCAGGAAGGCGATTCGCGGATCGATCGTCTTGTCGCCTGCGCGGTCTCCCGCCCAGTTGTCCTCGACCTCGTGGTCGTCCCAGATCGCCATCAGGGCGTGGTTGGCGCGTAGGTCCCGTAGTTCGCGGTCACCGTGGTAGAGCGCGTACTTGTCGCGGTACTCGGCGAGGCTCTGGACCTCGCCGTCGCCGTTGCGCCCCGTCTTGTCGACACGGACCTTCGACTCGTCGAAGCTGCGCTCGTAGATGTAGTCCCCGAGGCAGACGACGACGTCGAGGTCGTCATTGGCCAGCGCCCGATGGCCGGGGTAGAAGCCGGACTCGTAGTCCTGGCAGCTGAAGACCCCCACCCTCACGGGCTGGTTGGAGTCCATCGGAACGGTCGAGCGGAAGCGGCCGACGTCGGAATCGCGCTTGCGGGTGAAGAAACGGTAGTAGTACTGCTCGCCCGGGTCGAGTCCGCTGACCCGCTCCTTGACCGCGTAGTTGTCGCGCTTGCGGGCCACGACCTCGCGCCGCTCGACGACGCGGTCGAACCCGCGGTCGCGAGCGACCTCGAGCGTCACGCGCGCATCGCGCTCGAGCCCGTCGACCCGGGTCCAGAGCGTGGCGCGGTGAGCCGTCGGATCCCCGGAAGCGACGCCCTGCTTGAAGGTGACGTCCCGCGCGCGCTCGACTCCGCCGTGCTTGAGCCGGCGCACGGCTGCCTCCGCCGCACGCAGCGGATCGCCCGCGAGCGTCAGGGCACCGGCCGCCGCGGCCGCGCCTACGAAGGTTCGTCTGTCCAGTGGTTGATCCAAGGTGCGCAGTCTCCCCGCACGCGCGGCGGTACCGGTGAAGGTCGAGTGAACGTCCGTTCCTGCGCCAAGTGTCGCACGGCGGCCGACTTCCGGTCGCAGCACCCCGATAGCTTCTCCGACCGTGCGCTTCGAGAAATGGCAGGCCCTGGGCAACGATTACGCGATCGTCGAGGCTGGCGAGCTCCCGTTCGAGCTCACGCCCGCACGGGCCGTCGCGTTCTGCGCCCCGCACACGGGGGTGGGCAGCGACGGGATCCTCTTGCTGAGCGAGACCGTAAGCCCCGGGATGGTGGCGCGGCTACGCATCTTCAACCCCGACGGGTCCGAGGCCGAGCTATCCGGCAACGGCGCGCGTCAGGCGATCCTCTACCTGCGCCAGCGCGGCTGGACCGAGCACGACAGCTTCTCGATCGAAACCGCGGCCGGCGAGATCCGTCCGCGGATCACGGGCCCGGATACCTGCACCGTCGATCAGGGGCGGGCGCGACTGCGCTCGGCCGACTTTCCTTCCGGATCCGAGGAAGGGGTCGGGACGATCGTCTCTGCCGAGCGGGAGTTCGCCTTCCAGCACGTGCAGGTCGGCAACCCGCAATGCGCGATCGAGGTCGCACCGGAAGAGCTCGCCGAACTCGACCTCGGCCGCTACGGGCCACCGATCGAGGCCAGCGAGCTGTTCCCCAATCGGACCAACGTCTCGTTCTGGTGCCGCTCGGCAGACCACTCGATCCGCGCGCGGATCTTCGAGCGGGGCGTGGGGGAGACGCTCTCCTCCGGAACCGGGGCGACGGGCGCGGCAATAGCAGCCATCCTGCGGGGCGCCGAGAGCCCCGTCACGGTCCAACTCGACGGGGGCGAGCTCGAGGTCGAGGTCGGCGAGGACCTGCACGTGAACCTGACCGGCTGGGCGCGCCATGTCTACAGCGCGACGCTCGGCGAAGCGATGATCGAGGAGTTGAAGCGAATCCGATGAAGCCTAGCCAGCGGCTCGACCGCATACCGCCCTACCTCTTCGCCGAGCTCGAGCGCAAGATCGCGGAGAAGAAGGCCGCCGGCGTGGACGTCATCAGCCTCGGGATCGGCGATCCGGACACCCCGACGCCGCCGCCCGTCGTCGCGGCGCTGCGAGCCGCGGCCGAGCGTCCCGACACCCACCAGTACCCGTCGAATCGCGGCCGATCCGAGTTTCGCGATGCCATCGCGACGTTCTACGACCGCCGTTTCGGAGTCACCCTCGACCCCGACACGGAGATCCTTCCTGCGCTGGGGGCGAAGGAGTGCATCTTCAACCTCAACCTCGCCTTCCTCGATCCCGGTGATCTTGCGCTCGCTTCCGATCCGGGCTACCCGGTCTACACCGGCGGTCCGCTGATCGCCGGGGGCGAGCCCTCGCTGATGCCGCTGCTACCGGAGCGCGGGTTTGCTCCCGACCTCGACGCGATCGCAGCGGGCGACCGGGAGCGAGCGAAGCTGATGTTCCTCAACTACCCGAACAACCCGACCGGGGCGATCGCCCCCGAAGGCCTGTTCGAGCGCGGCGTCGAGTTCGGCCGCCGTCACGACGTGCTGATCGTCCACGACGCCTCCTACACGGAGACGACCTTCGACGGTTACGTCGCGCCGAGCTTCCTCGAGACGCCGGGTGCCAAGGAGGTCGGTGTCGAGGTCTTCTCGCTCTCCAAGGGGTACAACATGACCGGCTGGCGAACCGCCGCGATCGTCGGCAACGCCGAGGCCGTTTCCGCCTACTGGCGGCTCAAGACGAACATTGACTCGGGCATGTTCGATGCCGTCCAACTGGCCGCCGTGGCGGCCCTCGCCGACGGCGATCGAGCACTAGCCCAGATGCGCGTCCTCTACGAACGCCGCCGCGACCTGGTCTGCGGGGTCCTAGCCGAGATCGGGGTCGACGTGACCTCGCCGAAGGGGACGATCTACGTCTGGGCGCCCGTCCCTGAGGGTCACAGCTCCGCTTCCTACTGCGAACTCGTCCTCGAGGAGTCCGGCGTCGTGATCTCGCCGGGCAGCGCCTACGGACCCAACGGCGAAGGCTTCTTCAGGATCTCGCTGACGGTCGCCGACGATCGGTTGCGCGAGGCCCTCGAGCGGATGCGCTCGAGCCTCGGGGGCTGACGGCCCGCCCGATCTAGACTGGAGGCATGCGACCCTCGGACAACGGGAAGGCCCCGCGCGCCCGTCAGCGCGCGCTGTGCATCGCTGCGGCTCCGGAGGATCCCGATCTGGCGGAGCTGCGCGAACTCCTGCGAACGGCTGGGGTGGGGGTCACCGGTGAGCTCACTCAGCGCCGTGCCACCCCCGACCCGGACCGCTACTTCGGGAAAGGCAAGCTCGCTGAGCTCAAGCGCGCGGTCAAGGAGTGCGATGCCAACCTGATCGCCTGCGACGACGAGCTGCTCCCCCGCCAGGAGCGGAACATCGAGGAGGAGATCGGGGTGCCCGTGATCGACCGGACGGCGATCATCCTCGACATATTCGCCGACCACGCGAACTCGGCCGAGGGCAAGCTCCAGGTCGAGCTCGCCCAGCTCGAGTACAACCTTGCGCGGATGCGCGGGCTCTGGACCCACCTCGAGCGGCTCGGCGCTGGCCGAATGGACGGCGGGATCGGCACCAGGGGCCCTGGCGAGACCCAGATCGAGACCGACCGGCGGCTTGCACGCGACCGGATCGCTGCGCTGCGAGGCAAGCTGGCCGACACCGCGGGCACGCGCGCGATCATGCGCCGCGAGCGCGAGCGGGCGGCCCTGCCGACGGTCGCGCTGGCCGGATACACCAACGCCGGCAAGTCGACTCTGCTGAACGCGCTGACCGGATCCGAGATCCCGACCGACAACCGGCTGTTCCATACGCTGGACCCGACGACCCGCTCGTTCGAGATCTCCGGGCGCGCCTTCCTGCTGACCGACACGGTCGGGTTCATCCGCAAGCTGCCGCATCAGCTCGTCGACGCGTTCGCCGCCACCCTCGAGGAGGCGCTCGGCGCCGATCTGCTCGTGCACGTCGCCGACGCCTCGACCGAGGAGGATGAGCTCACGGCGATGCTGAGCGCCGTCGACGATGTGCTCGCTGAGATCGGCGCCGGCGACCGCCCGCGCGTGCTGGTGCTCAATAAGATCGATCTGGCCTCCGAGGACCGACGGCGCGAGCTGTCCTTCCGCCACCCCGGGGCGGTCCAGTTGTCGGCCGCAACCGGCGAGGGACTCGACGACCTGGCGGAGCGGGTCGAACAGGATTTCGTTGCGACACTGGAGGAGGTCGACCTCCTCCTCCCTTACGCTGAGGGCGGGAAGCTCTCAGAGCTGCACGAGCTGGCCGGAGAGCTGGAGCGAACAGACACCTCCGAGGGGGTTCGCGTGCGGGCCCATCTCCCGCACGGCGCAGCGCGCCGGTTCGGCCGTTTCGCCGTCGACGGCGCCGGGTAACCCTGATCTCGATGCGGCTCGAGTTCCGGCGCCTAGACGACGCTGCGGCCGCGCCGAGCCAGGCCCACGTCGGAGACGCGGGGTGGGACCTACGAGCGATCGAGGCCGTCACGATCGGTCCCGGGGAGCGGGCGTCGGTCGGCACCGGGATCGCGGTGGCGATCCCGGCCGGTCACGCCGGCCTCGTGCTGCCCCGCTCCGGGCTCTCGCGCGACCACGGGATCGGGCTCGTAAACTCACCCGGCCTGATCGACGCGGGCTACCGCGGTGAGCTGCGCGTGCTGCTGATCAACCACGACCCCGCAACTGCCTTCGTGGTCTCTGCGGGGGACCGGATCGCCCAGCTGCTGATCGTCGCGCACGAGCCGATCGACGCCTTCGAGGTCGCGACGCTGGAGGAGACCGATCGCTCCGGCGGCGGCTTCGGCTCGAGCGGCCGCTGACACGCTAAGCCCACCGGGTTCGTGCGCACGCGACCTTCGGCCCTGTGTGGCGAGTCCCGCGCTAGACGCCGGCGGCCCGTAGGGCGGTCTGGTGGGCGAGCTGCTCGAGCGTGTCATCTAGCGGGTCGAGCTCGACGTCGAGCGCGAGTTCGATCAGGACGTCGGCGAGCCACGCGTTCTTCGGGAGCAGCGGGCCGTGGAGGTAGGTTCCGAACACGTTTCCCTTGCAGACGCCTTCGAGCCGGTCCTCGCCGTTGTTGCCATGTCCCTTGATGACACGGCCGAGCGCCGTCGCGCCGGGTCCCAGGTGGGTGCGGCCACCGTGGTTCTCGAAGCCGGCGATCTGGCGCGGACCGCCGCCGAGATCGGCTTCGATCACGCAGTTCCCGATCAGCCGCGGCCCAGTTCCACGAACGGTTCGCAGATCGACCAGGCCGACGCCGGGCAGCGTTCGCTCGCCGAGCGCGTAGCTCTCACCCAGCAGTTGATACCCACCACAAACGGCCAACAGGACGACCCCGGAACCGGCAGCCTCGTGAACCGCGCCGCGCTTGTTGGCCACGAGGTCTTCCGCGACGAGCGCCTGGTCGCGATCCTGGCCGCCGCCGATATAGAGGAGATCGGCGGCCGAGGGGTCGAGCCGGTCACCCAGCCCGCACCTCGAGAACTCAAAACCGATCCCGCGCCATTCACAGCGACGCTGCAGGAGTATTAGGTTCCCGCGATCGGCATAGATGTTCATCAGGTCCGGATAAAGGCCGCAGACGCGCAGCACGGGGCTCATGAGGGCTTCCCGAGCACCACGGCAATGCTTCCAACGTGGTCGTCGGTCTCGGGGATCATCAGCCGGTCTCCCGGCTCGAGCCCGACCCGCTGGCCTGCCTCCTCCAGCTCGCTCGGCGGACAGCGCTCGAGCAGGAGCGAGGTCAACTCGACCGTTGTCTTGGCGCCGTCGCGCTGAAGCTCGCGGCGGCGCTCGATCCAGAGCCCCGGAGCCGTGTCCCGCATCGCGACCGGCGTGCTGACGAATCTGACGCCGCCACACTCGAGCACGTCGGGGACGAGGTGCGCGCCGCCTAGTGCGATCGACACACATTCGCCTGCGTCGTCGACTGGTCCGGCCAAGGCGATCGCCGCCAGGCCGCCGGGCACGAGGTGCGCGGCGATCGACTCGATCATCCGAGCGCGGCCGGCGCTCCCGCCGAGCAGCTGGGCGACCTGCATCGGAGCGAGCACCAGCCCGAACCGGCGGTCGAGCGAGAAGTCACGGGCGTCGGCGACGATTCCCTCGACGTGGACCCCTGCCGACTCCGCACGTTTGGCGAGGGCGGCGATCAGGTCGCCATCACTGTCGAGCGCCGTCACCGAATGGCCCTCTGTCGCGAGTGCCAGAGCAACACGGCCGGTACCGCAACCGAGATCCAGTGCGCCGTCTGAGCCGAATCGATCAGCCAGCTCGAGCCACAGCGGTAGGTCGCCACGGTAGGACCCACACTCGGCGTCGTGCCAGGCGGCGGCCACGTTCAGGGCGGCTGAGTTCAGGCCGACCACCTCGGAGCGGCGCCGCGACGCGCGAGCAGGCTTCGCAGCTCGAGCAGCGCCGTGTAAGTCGGCAGCGCGTACAGGGTCCCGGCGTCAGCCTGGGCGAGAGCCGCGTCGAGCGACCGTTCGATGTCGGGTTCGACGGTCGTCTCGACACCGATTCCCGCGTACTTCAGCCGCAGCGCGAGCTCCGCGGCCCGCCGTCCCGAACAGGTCACCGAGCGGACTCGCCCGGCGAGCAGCTCGAACTCCGCATCCCAGATCCACGAGATGTCGCGACCGTCGGCGATTCCGTCGTTGAGGGCGATCCACAGGTCGAGCCGTCCGTCCTCGAGCGACAGCGTGCGCAGCACCTCGTCGGCACCGACTGGGTTCTTGATCAAGAGCACGGCGAGCTCGCGCCTCGCGATCGGAATCCGCTCAACCCTGCCGAACGCGGCGGGCATCTCCCGCAGGGCGTCGGCGACCCGTGCCGGATCGATCCCCGACGCTACGGCGGCGGCAAGCGCCGCAAGCGCGTTGTAGACGTTGTAGAGGCCGGGCAGCGACAACGACAGCGCCACTTTGCCGGCGGGGGTGGTGACCTCGACCTCCGACCCCCGCATCCCATCCAGCCGCACCACGTTCGCGGCGACGTCGGCCGTCGGGCGGCGGCGACCGCAGGAGGTGCAGTGGTAGTCGCCGAGGTGGCCAAGGTATACGGCGTCGTAGACGTAGTTGGCGCCGCAGTTGCGGCAACGTTTGGAATCGGCGGCGTGCGCGAGGCCCGGCCGACGCTGGCCCGGGTCCTCGACCCCGAAATAGACGACGTTCTCCCGGTCACGGCCGAGGTCGGCCACCAGCGGGTCGTCAGCGTTCAGTACCAGCTGGGTCCCCGCGCCGTGGCGGCGGGTCAGCTCAGCCCAGGAATCGGCCAGGTACTCGAGCTCCCCGTAGCGATCGAGCTGGTCGCGGAACAGGTTGCCGAGCACGATCTGATCGGGGCGCGTCTGCTCTGCGACCGGCACGAGCCACGCCTCGTCGACTTCGAACACGCCGCGCGCGCCGGTGTCGCGCTCCGCGCCGAGCAGGGCCGTTGCGACGCCCCAGTGCATGTTGGATCCGGCTCCGTTGGTGACCGGGGGCGATCCGGCGCGTCCAAAGGCCGCGGCAAGCATCGTTGTCGTGGTGGTCTTGCCGTTGGTGGCAGAGACGAGCGTCACCCCGCCACCGAGACGTGCGGCGAGCTTCTCGATCGCCCTCGGCTGGAGCGAGAGCAATGCGCGGCCCGGCAACGTCGTCCCCCCGGAGCGGCCGAGCAGCCGCGCGAACCGGCGCGCCAGGCGCGCGAGTGCGACTTCGATCCGAAAGATCACGCCGCCGCCGGCGCGATCAGGCGCAGCGATCGCGGTTCGACGGTGATCGTCAGGGGAGTCGATGCGATCGGATCTCCGTCGGCATAAGCCGTGAAGGGCCGATCCGCGTCGATGTCGATCACCGCACCCGCACGCAGGTGGACCGCGGGCTCATCGATGTGCGAGCCCTTGAAGACCTTCGGCAGGCCGCGCAGGTAGGCCCACTTCGACTGGCTCGAGATCATCACGACCTCGAGCCGACCGTCGTCGAGCTCGGCGTGCGGCGCCAGGTACATCCCGCCCCCGAAGGCCTTCGAGTTCGCGACCGCCACCGAGAACCCCTCGATTGACTCCGCTGCGCCGTCGACGGTCACGTCGAAACGTGCGTGACGCCAGCCGGCGAGCGCGCGCAGCGCCGCGTAGACGTAGACCAGGTTGCCGCGGATCAGCCGCACCTCGTTCGCGATCCGGTTGCACTCGGAGTCGAACCCGAGGCTCACGATGCCGACGAACGGCCGCCCGTTGGCGAGCGCGACATCGACCTCGCGAACCTCGCCGTCGGCCGCGACCAGCGCGGCTCGGCGCGGATCGAAAGGGATGCCGACGACCCGCGCGAAGTCGTTGCCGCGGCCGCCGGGGATGATCGCCAGTTCGCCGGTCCCGCCGCGCAATACACCGGCGAGATGTCCAACGAGGCCGTCCCCGCCGATCGCCAGGCAGACCTCACCGCCGCCGCCGCCGGCCGCCGCGCGCGCCTCCGCGGCGGCGTGATCCAAACTGGTCGTCTCGACGACACGGACGGTCGCTCCGGCGCCCGTCAGCGTCTCGACGGCGGTGCGCGCCGTCTCCCGACTGCGGCCACCCGCCGCCTTCGGATTGACGAGGGCGAGGAAGCGGCGTGTCACGGGTGGCGCGGCGGCTCGCCGCCGCCACGTCGTTTGGCCCCGTCACTCATTCACGGGAGCCTATCTGCGGCCGCGTCAGTACCCCGAGCGGAGGTCGCTCTCGGCGGCCACCTGATCCTCCAGCCCGGACACGCGCCGAAGCGTCGTCCCGGTCCGCTTGCGCTCCCGCAGCTCGAGGCGGCGCGAGAGCCGCGAGAGCAGCAGGTTGACGACGATGAAGAGCAGGCCGATGAAGATGAACACCTGCAGCACCGGGGCCTGGACCCCGCCGAAGAAGTTCGAGCTCGTGACGATCCGGCCGTGTCGCATGACCTCCTGGATCGCGATGATGCTGACGAGCGTCGTGTCCTTGTTGAGGGTGATCAGTTGCGAGACAGTCGCGGGAACCATCCGGCGCAGGCCCTGGGGGAGGATGATCAACCGCATCGATTGCGAGTAGGTGAGGCCGAGCGACGCTGCGGCCTCACCCTGGCCCCGTTCCAGCGAGGAGATGCCCGAGCGCATGATCTCGGCGAGAACGGCCGAGTTGTAGAGGATGAGCGCGCTGAGCGCGGCCAGCACCCTCCCGGATCGCAACGCCTCCGGGAAGAAGGCCGGCACGATCGACTCGTAGGCCTCGCGCCAATCCTGGGGCATTGCGAGCGCGAAGTAGAGGATCATGAAGATCAGCGGAAGATTGCGCCAGAGGTCGATCCAGAGCCCGGCCACCAGGCTCATTGGCCGCAGCGTGGAGATCCGGGCGAGCGCCAGGAACAGGCCGAAGATCAAAGAGACCACGATCGCGATCGCAGCGATTTCGAGGTTGACGAGGAATCCTTCGAGAATGAAGAGGACGTCGCGATCGGTGATCAACCACTGCCAGTTGGCCGGATCGAAGAGGTAGCTCACCTACGTACCTCGAAGCGACGTTCGAGCAACCTGAAGGCGACCGTCGCCGTGAGCGTGAGGACGAGATACCCGATCGCCGCCCAGAAGAAGACCTCACCGGTCTCGAAGGTCCGCGATTGGATGATTCGAGCCTCCTTGAGGAGATCCGGGAGGGCGAGCAGCGAGACGCCGACGATCGCCGAGTTTCGGATCATCGCGATCACGAGGCTCCCGATCGTCGGGATTACGGACCGGAAAGCCTGCGGGATGACGATCCGCCGCAGCGCAGACGCGTAGCTGAAGCCGAGCGAGAGGGCGGCGTCGATCTGGCCCTTACCGACCGCGAACGCGCCCGATCGAAGCGCCTCGGCGACGTAGGCGGCGGTGTAGAGGCCGAGGCTCGCAGTGCCCGCGATCCATGGCGTGATCGGGACCCCCGCCCGGCGTAGCCCGGCAAACGATATGAACAGCAGCACGAGCAGCGGAATGTTGCGGAACGTCTCAACGTAGACGCCGCCAATCCGCTGGAGCCACTTCGACGGCGAGATTCGCAGGGCCGCGACGACCGCGCCTACGACCATCGCGATCACGAAAGCGATCGCGACCAGGCGAATCGTCACCAGGAACCCGGCGAGCAGCTCGGGGAAGTGCTCCTGAAGCACTCCCCAGAGTCCGCTCACCGTTTCGTTCCCGTCAAGACGGCCGTCAGCCGCCCGCTACGGAGCGAGTTTAATCGCCTCCTTGAGTGTCATTGTCGGGGGCTGCTGCTCGATCCCCGTGTACTGGCCGACCCACTCTTCATAGCTGGCCTCCCAGCGACCGTCCTCCTTGTACTCGTCGATCGCCTCGTTGACGCGCTTCTGGAACTCCGTGTCGCCATCGCGCAGACCCGCGCCGTAAGGCTCGGTCGTCAGATCATCGCCGACCAGCTCGAGCGAGTCGTCCTGGATGATCATTCCGGTGAGGATCACGTCGTCGGTCACGACCGCCTCTACGGACCCGTTCTGGATCAGCTCGAGGCACTCGGAGTAGGTGTCGACGAGCTGCAGGTCGGCGTCCGGAGCCCGTTCCTCGACCGTATCGGCGTAGGTCGACCCGAGCACGGTGCAGACCGGACGGCCGGCGAGGTCGTCGAGCCCGGCGATATCGGAGCCCTTCGTCGCGAGGATCCTGCCGTTCGCGATGTAGTAGGGCTCGGAGAAGTCGATCTCCTGGTCGCGCTCGCCCGTGATCGTCATCGTCGAGAGAATCAGGTCGACCGTTCCGTCCTGGAGGAACGGGATGCGGTTGTCGGAGATTGCCTCGACGAAACGTGGCTCGACCCCCAGATCCTCGGCGATCGCGCGCCCGAGCTCGACATCGAATCCTTCGACGTCTCCGGTGTCGGGATTGCGGAACCCGAAGGGCGGCACGTCGTACTTGACGCCGATCACGATCTCGCCGTTCTCCTCGATGCGATCGAGGCTCGCCGCCGGAGCCTCACCGCCGCTCGCCGCCGTGTCGGTGGTCTCGGTTGCGGTTCCTCCGCAGCCCGCCGCAACGAGCGCGGCGAGCGCGATCAGTGCGACAGCCATTTGCCGCAGTCGGTCGGTGCTTCTCATCTGGCCCTCCTCAGTGGTGGATGATCTTGTCAACGAACTCCTTCGCCCGGGCGCTGCCGGTCGCCTTGAAGAATTCCTCCGGAGGTGCGTCCTCGACGATCACACCCTCGTCGATGAAGATCAGCCGGTCGCACACCTCGCGCGCGAAGCCCATCTCATGCGTGACGACGATCATCGTCATCCCGTCGCGCGCGAGATCGCGCATGACGTCGAGCACTTCGCGGATCATCTCGGGATCGAGCGCGGAGGTCGGCTCGTCGAAGAGCATCAGCTTCGGGTCGACCGCGAGGGCGCGGGCGATCGCCACGCGCTGCTGCTGACCCCCGGAGAGATCGGCCGGGACATCGTCCTCCTTGTCCGGGATACCGACCCGCTCGAGCAGTTCGCGCCCCCGCCGGCGTGCTTCCTCGACCGAGGTGCCCTGGACTCGCACAGGGGCCAGCGTGATGTTGTCGATCACGGTCATGTGCGGAAAAAGGTTGAACTGCTGGAAGACCATGCCGATTTGCGCCCGGATCCCATAGATCTCACGCCCAATCCCCTCGATCGCCCGACCACCGAAGCGGATCGAGCCCGAATCGATCGGCTCGAGGCCGTTGATGCAGCGCAGCATCGTCGACTTGCCCGAGCCCGACGGGCCGGCCACCACGACGGCCTCGCCGCGTCCGATTCGCAGATCGATTTCGTTCAGCACGACGTTGTCGCCGAAACTCTTGGTTACGCCGCTCAACTCGACGAGCGGGCCATTCGGGCCCTTGCTCTCTTCCATCGTCCAACCCTACAGCCCGATGTGAGAGGGTCGGGCTCCAAGCAACCGCGAGGAGAGGAGCACTCATGGCAGACAGCGTCTACCGGGTGACCGAGGTCATCGGAGTCAGCAGCGAGTCCTGGGAGGCGGCGGCGGCCGCGGCCGTGGCGACGGCGTCCAAGTCGCTACGCGACCTGCGTATCGGAGAGGTGGTACGCCAGGACGTCGTGATCGAGGACGGCCAGGTCACCGGCTACCGCGTACGGCTCGGGATGTCGTTCAAGTACGACCCGGGCGACTGACCCACCGATCGAGTGTCGTCGCGGTGGGCGGGGAGCTGACCGCGACGACACTCGCTTGCGCTCGTGCTCAGCCGCTCCAGCCGGCGTCCGCGATCGCGCGCTCGACCTCCTCCGGCCGGTCGGTGATGACGTAGGCGTCGACGATCGCGCCCTCGGTGTTGATCGTGATCGAAAGCCCCGATTCAGTGCGGCGGACCTTCGAGATCGGCGCGATCGGCCGCCCGGAGCCCATCCGGGGCTTGACGCGTCCGGTCGCCACCCGGTGGACGCCCTCGAGATCCGCCAGCGCGTCGAGCAGCTTCCGGTAGCCCTTCTTGGACGAGTGCTTGTGATGGGTCTTACGGGCCACGGCTCAGGCCGGTCCGAGGACGAGCGCCGCGAGGGTCGTCGCGACATGGTCGGGCCGAGGATCAACGGCTGCGGCCACTTCGGCCGCAGTGGTCCCTCCCGAGAGCACGAGCGCGGCATCGAGCCCGACCGCGCGCGCGGCGGCGATGTCCGAGTCGAGCTTGTCCCCGACGACGAGCGTCCGCGCGCTCGGCCCCATACGGTCGAGAGCGGTCTGGAAGAGCTGCGGCGCGGGCTTGCCGACGATCGTCGCGACGCGGTCCGAGGCATACTCGACGGCGCTCAACAGCGCTCCCGTCCCCGGCCACAGCCCATCGGGCATCGGATAGGTCGGATCGCGGCCGGTGGCGAAGAACTGGGCGCCCCGGCGTAGCGCTTGGACCGCCACTCGGAGATCGTCGAACACGAAGTCCTCGGTCCCGGAGACGACGACCAGCTCGGCGCGCGAAGCGAGATCCGTTCCGTTGTGGACGCGCAGACCGGCCGCTTCGACATGCTCGATCATCGCCGCGGTGCCGATCACGAAGGCCGCTTGACCCTGGCAGGTCTCGTTGAGCAGGTGCTGAACTGCCCCGCCAACCGTGACGACCTCTCCGAGAGAGGCCTGAATCCCCATCTTCCAGAGCCGCTGAACGTAATCCTCGCCGCGCAGCCGGGAGTTGTTCGTGACGAATGCGATCCGCTTGCCCGCGTCGCGCAGCGCCGCGATCGCCTCGGGTGCCCGCTCGGTCGGCTCGTCACCGACGTAGACGCAGCCATCCAGATCGAGGATCAGCTGGTCATAGGAAGCGAGCAGGGGGGAGAGCGGCACGCTTCGATCGTAGGGCCGCCTGTCGGCGGCCACCGGTCAGGGGCCGGCTCGCTGGGCTTCGGCGCGCCGTTGTCGGCGCCGCCCGACGTACGCGAGGCCGCCGAGCACGAGGATGACGATCAGCAGGCCGACGACGGCGGTGCCGGCGGTCGAGACGCCTCCGAAGGGCAGTAGCGCGAGGGTTGCGATCCCGTAGCCGATCGCGAGCAGAATCACCACGATCAGCGCCAGCACGGCGAAGCCACGGGCGCGAGCGAGGCCTCCCGCGCCGGGCGGCGGGGAAATCAGGCCCATCAACCGCAGCAGCATCAACTGCCGTCCGGAGGGGGCCTCCTGACCGAGCTTCTCGACCGCGGCCTTGAGATCGTCGGGCCGGCGCTCAGCCAGCGCCAGTGAGGCGTTCATCATCTGACGCAGCGCCGGGCGCTCCTGGGGGTGGGCTCCGGCGAGCGCCTCGTTGAAGTACTTGCGCGCGGTCTGCGCGTCGTAGCGCTCTGCGGCTCGCGCGGCGAGAATTGCTCGCGCAGCGGCGCGGTGCTTGGACTCGCTCAGTAGCTGCTCGTCGGTCCGCGACTCGAGGAGAGGAATCGCGCCGAGGCTCCCGACCTGCATCTGCATGCGGCTTGCGCGCTCCTTGGCCACGGCGTCAGTGTAGCCAGGCGGGTGTGTCAAAGTCCCGCCGTGCCTGAAGCCTTCTATGAGGCCGTCGATGGGGCGTTCTCAGCTACCGAGCAGACGCGCGGGCCATGGGCCGCGACCGATCAGCACGCCGGCCCGCCGACGGCGTTGATCGGCCGTGAGATCGAATTGCTGGTAGGTCCCGAGTGGCACCTCGGGCGGCTGACCGTCGAGATTCTCGGGCCGATACCGATCGCGCCGATGCGGCTCGAGGCACGAATCGTCCGGCCCGGTCGACGGGTACAGCTCGTCGAGGCCGAGTTGTTCTCTGCCCAAACCCCGCTCGCACGAGCCCGAGCCTGGGTATTGCGACGCCGTGAAACCGGGACCCGTGGACCCCAGGGAGACATAACACGGGCCGCCGATCCGGCAGAGGCCGTCGAGAAGCCGTTCTTCGACACCGGGTACGACCGCGGGTACCACACGGCGATGGAGATCCGCTTCCTCGAAGGCGGGTTTCTCGACCGCGGCCCGGCTGCCGCGTGGATGCGCATGCGCGGCTCGCTGGTTGGCGGCGAGGACCCGAGCGCGCTCAGCCGGGTATTGGTCGCTGCCGATGTCGGCAACGGGATCAGCGGAACACTTGATCAGCGGGAGTTTCTGTTTGTCAACACCGACCTCACGGTCAACCTGATTCGAAACCCCGTCGGTGACTGGGTCCTCGTCGACGCCAGGACGCTGGTCGGCCCCGAAGGGATCGGTCTCGCCGAATCGGTCCTATCGGACCGCGAGGGTCCGATAGGGCGCGCGACCCAGACCCTGTTGATCGCAGAGCGCTAGTCGGCTGTTCCCTGCTTAGTTGTCATAACCCTCATTATCGAGCGTTGAGCGAGGATCGCTGGAATGAGCTCGCCTCAACCCCGCGACAGTCCCTCGAGCCCCGGCAGTCCGTCCAGGCTGCGGGCGTTGTTCTCGGCCCGGCGACGCTCGAGCGCCTCAGGGCCTCCAGTGCGTAGCTTCTTGGACACGAACAGCTCGTAGTGGTCGCGATCGCCCTCGAAGCTCATCAGCGGGACCCCGTAGCCGCAGGAATCGGCGATTCGCTCGACGTCGACCACGATTACCGAGCGACTCGCCTCCGGCGGGCCGATACTCGACATGCCGGCGCTCAGCTCCTCGAAGCGCGGGTCCCCCTCTGAGACCACCCTTCCCCGGCCGTGCAGGCGGAGAATCCGTGGTGGCCCTTCGAATGCGCAGAGCATGACGACGATCCGCCCGTTTTCGCGCAGGTGAGCGATCGTCTCGACCCCGCTGCCGCCGACGTCGAGGTAGGCGACTTGGCGCGGGCCGAGGACCCGGAGCCCGCCGGCGGGTCCCTTTGGCGAGAGGTTGACGAGCCCGTCCTCGCTGATCGGCGCCGTCGCGACGAAGAAGATCGGCTGTTCGGCGATCCAGCTACGCCATCGTTCGTCGATCTCGTCATAGATCTGACCCATGGATAGACCTTACGCTGGGTTACGGTTCAGCCGTCCGGGAACGGCTGGAGCGCGATCCCGTGGTCCCGTTCGCGCATTCCGAGCTCGTAGGTCCCGCTCGCGGCGGTCCTGAGGCTCATCCTGCCCTGCGGCCCGTCGAGCTCGAGCGTGAGCGTGGCAATTGAGCAGTTGACGGCGTTGTGCTCGGAACCGTCGGGGTCGGCGTAGACCCAGCCGACGAACTCCTCGGCCCCGGACGAAGCATTTCCCCGCAGCACCAATTCGCTTCCGCGCAGTTCGAACGAGCAGCTCGTCGGCGTCTCCTCAACCTGGGTCTGGCGGATCCGCGCCGGCCCGCCGAGTACATGCGTCTGGCCGTCGATGTCGAGCCGGGCGTTTGCGATCCACGGCAGAGTCAGCGGTCCGACCTTGACCCGCCCGAGGGCTGCGTCGAACCAGGTCGTGCGCGGATCGTGCCCGGCGAAGCTCGCGGCGTGCAGCCAGATCCAGCGCTCGGCGTGCTGGGCACCCCAATTGTGGCCGACCGTGCCCTGCCACCCGTCGAGCTCGAGGCGCCGGCCGCCGACCTCGAGCGTCCCACCGAAGGTGGCCGCCGGATAGGGGCTGAGCAGTTTCGTCCGCGGGAGCACAGCCTCGTACATCCACGGCTTCGGCAGGTGGCGATACGGCGCCTCGTGCGACTCGACAACCAGCTCCCAACGGGCGCTGCGGTCGAGACCTGCCGCAGCTCCAATCATGCTGCCCGGGGCGAAGCAGCTCTCGCCGATCCTGATGTACTCCCCGGGCGGCGCCAGGGTCTCGGCGGCCGCGAACGTCTGCTTGACCGCGTAGGGCGGTTCGCCCCGTTCGAACAGGGTGAACCAGAGCGATCCGCTTGCGAGCGCCCCCGGAGGCTTGTGGACCGTGTAGCGAATCCATGCCCCGAGCGGATCGGCCGGATGCACCAGCTTCGCGAAGAAGCTCTCGTAGTGGCCGCGAGCCAATCGGATCTCCGGGAACCGGGGGTTGCTGAGAAGGCCGCCCATACCGACCAACCTTAAGGGGCCCCCGCGGGCGCCTGCTAGAACAGCCCGATGAGCCCTGCCCGCGTCCTCTACATCACCGGTGCCTCGAGCGGCATCGGAGCAGCGACGGCTCGTCGCGCGGTCCAGGACGGCTGGAAGGTCGGGCTCGCCGCCCGCTCCGAGGACAAGCTTGCGGCTCTGGTCGCCGATCTAGGCGAGGAAAACGCTCTCGCGATCCGCTGCGATGTCACCGAGTGGGACGACCAGCAGGCTACGGTCGCCGCCACCATCGACCGCTTCGGCGCTATCGACGCCGTGTTCGCCAACGCCGGCTTCGGGGCCGCGCGGGGCTTCCTCGAAGAGAGCCCGGAGCAGTGGCGCTCGATGATCGACACCAACGTCTACGGCTGCGCCCTGACAATCCGGGCCGCCCTGCCCCATCTGCTCGAGCGAAACGCCGGCCACTTCCTGTTGACCGGCTCGGTCGCCGGTCGCGTCGCGCTTCCCGGCTCGCTCTACTCGGCGACCAAGTGGGCCGTCACCGCCATGGGGGAATCGTTGCGCAAGGAAGTCGGTGAGACGCCGATCCGCGTCACCTTGATCGAGCCCGGAATGGTCAGTACGCCGTTCTTCGACAACCCCGTCGAGGGCGGTCTTGAGCCCGAAGACATAGCCGCAGCCGTCCTCTACGCGCTCTCCCAGCCCGCCCGCGTGGACGTCAACGAGATATTGATCCGGCCGGTCAACCAACCGGTGTAGGTCCGCCGGATCCCGGCGTAGCCTCCGGAGGGTGATCCCGCCCGCGCAATGGCCGCGCTGCTACGCGCTGGTCGACATGGACGCCTTCTACGTAAGCGTCGAGTTGCTGCGGAGACCTGAGCTACGCGGGCTTCCCGTAGTGGTCGCCGGCTCGGGGCCGCGTGCGGTCGTCACGACCGCCAGCTACGAAGCCCGCCGCTACGGAGTCCACTCGGCGACGCCGGCGAGCCGGGCACGTCGCCTCTGCCCGCAGGCCGTGTTCGTGGCGCCTGACTTCGACCATTACCGCAGCTGCTCCGCCCGGGTGATGGGGTTGCTCCGCGATCATTTCGAGATCGTCGAGGTAATGAGTCTCGACGAAGCCTACGTCGACCTATCCGGCCTCGAGCGCCCGCGTGCGTCTGTCAAGCGAGCCCGCGCGGAGATCCTTTCGACGTGCGGGCTGAACTGCTCGGTGGGCATCGGTCCGAACAAGCTGATCGCGAAGGTGGCATCAGATCTGGAGAAGCCGAACGGCTTCGTGCTGCTCGATCAAGCGGCCGCGCGAGATCGCTTCGGGCCTTTGTCGGCCGGCGTCATCCCGGGGGTCGGACCGAAGACCGTGCAGCGGCTCGGCGCCCTCAGGATCGAAACGGTCGCGCAGCTCGGTGACGCCGAGGAGGAGCGGCTGATTGCGGCGTTTGGGCCGCGGCTCGGCCCCCACCTGCGAGCGCTCGGCCGGCTTGAGGATCGCCGCGAGCTCGATACGGCGCGACTGCGAAAGTCGGAATCTCGCGAGACGACCTTCGACCGCGATCTGCGGGGCGTTGAGGCACTCGACGCACCGCTGCGCGATCTCGCCCGCCGGCTCTGTGACGACATGGGTGCACGTGGCGCGCGCGGGCAGACGATCGGGATCAAGGTCCGGCTCGACGATTTCTCCACCCATACCCGTGCACGCACCCTGCCCTCCCCCACCGCGGACTACGTGCTGGTGCTGCAGGTGGCCCGTGAGCTGCTGCTGGCCTTCGACCCCCCACGGCCCGTTCGGCTGCTCGGTGTGCGGGTCGCGGGGCTCGATCAGCAGGGACAGGCGCTCAACGCGAGACCCCAGCTGGAGCTCACTATCTAACTGCCCGCGGTATCAGCGGCTGGACCAGACCCGCTGGACGCCCTCGACCTTGAGCTTCGAGGCGGCCGCGGTGGTCAGATCCCACTCCCGGTGCTTGATGAACGGTCCTCGGTCGATCACCGGGACCGTGATCGAACGGCCCTTGCGCCGGAAGGTCACCTTCTTCCCGCAGGCAATCTTCTTGTGGGCGACGCCGACCGTCTTGCGCTCGAGCCTCTGGCCGCAGGCGGTCTGTCGGCCGTAGAAGCCGGGGCCGTAGATCGAGGTGACCGACTCGCGAAAGACCATCACCGGCGCGGCCTCGCGCTCGCCGAGGTTGCGCTTGTCGCCCTCGAAGCTCGCGCGCAGCTTGTAGGAACCGACGCGCTCGGGCCGCCAGCTGACGTCGAACGGCTTGCCGGCGTCGACGCGCTCCACCCGCTTCCAATCGCCCTTGCGGCGGGCCTCGACGAGAATCCGGCGCCCCTCGGCCCCCGGCAGCAGCTCACCAGAGGCCTCGACCTTGCGTCCCGTGAGCGTCGAGGGCTTGACCTCGAAGTCCAACGTCGGCTTGACCTCGACCGCGACCTTGTCGGTCTTCAACGAGCCCTTCCGATCGATGGCTCGATAACGGCCGCTGTGTGCGGGGCGGTGACGGACCACGTAGCGGCCCTTCCTGTCGGTCCGGGGTACAGCGATCGTCTTCGGCTTCTCCCCACGGGCCTTGTACTCGACCTGGATCGGCTTGTCGTGCTTGCGCGAGGAGTGGCGGCCGGTCAGCTTCACTCGCTCGCCGAAACGCAGGCTCCCCTCCGTGCGCCGCAACAACGAAAGCGACGCGCGAGTGCCGGCCGTCTCACCGCGTCCCTCCCGACCGCGGCCCGGCGACCGTGGGCTCGGTGCCGGGGCGATTGGCGGCCTCGGCGTGGTCGTCGTCGTCGTGGTGGTCGTGGAAACAGGTGCGGTAGTCGTCGACGGCGTTCCCGGTCCGGGTGCCTCGGCTAGGGCCCCACCCGAACCGGCTAGCGGCAGCGCGAAGCCGGCGACGACGGCCATGTATGTGCGAGTGCTCGAAATCATTTGTGACCGACCGGTTTGCGCCTACGGGGTTAGCTGTCGGGATCGCGCTGTGCGCTACCGCCGGAGTACCGGCCGATTCGCCCCACCACTTCGCCATGAGTGGAACTGGTTCCCCCGTCCCCCGCCGCAAGCGGAGGTTCGGCAGACTGGTTACATAACTCAGGGGATGACGCTACCACCCTCTGTGGATGCATCGCAGGATTGCGCGCCGGGTGGCCGACTGCGCGCCGCGCGGCGCTGATCCCTACCCTGGGACAGGTGGGGCCCCGCCAGGACGAGTTGAGCAGATGAAGGACCGCGTCGTTCACGCCGCCCGTGATCGTGGCATCGAGCTTGACGTATGTCACCTCGAGGGTTCGCCGAGAACGCCCGACGACGTAGCGACGGCGCTCGGCTGCTCCTGCTCGGAGATGGTCCGCTCAGTCGTCTTCGTCGCGGACGGTGAGCCCGTGCTCTGCATGATCGGTGAGCTCGACCAGATCGACCCTGGGCTCGTCTGCGATGCGCTCGACTGCGCGGAGGCCCGGCCGGCAAGCTCCGACGAGGCGCGCGCGGCGACCGGCTTCCCCGCGGGCTGTGTCCCACCGCTTGCGCATGACGTGCGGCTCGTTGTCGACGCCGCCGTCGCCGAGCGACCGCTCGTCTATGCCGCCGGGGGCGACGGACGGACCCGCGTGGCGGTCCGCCCGGTCGAGCTGCTTGCCTCGGTTGACTCGCTTGTCGCACCGATCGCCGCCTGATCCGGCCGCCATTCATACTGGCCTGATGGACCCGCTGCGGGTGGCACTTGCGCAGTTCAACGCCGTAGTCGGCGACCTCTCCGGCAACGCCGCGGGGATCGTCGAGTGGTCTGGGCGCGCGCGCTCGCAGGGCGCTTCGCTGATCGTCTTCCCCGAGCTCGCGCTCAGCGGCTATCCGCCCGAAGACCTCGTCCTCAAGACTGACTTCCTCGCGGCGGTCGATCGCCAGCTCACCGAGCTCGCGGCCTCGATCTCCGGGATCGCCGTGCTTGTCGGTTTCCCCGAGCGACGCGGGGAGCTGCTCGCCAACTCCGCGGCGCTCATCCGGGCTGGGCAGGTCGAGACCGTCTACCGCAAGCACCGGCTGCCCAACTACGGCGTCTTCGACGAGCGTCGCTACTTCACACCCGGTACCGACCCGCTCGTCTTTGAGATCGACGGCCATCAGGTAGGCGTTACGATTTGCGAGGACGAGTGGTTTCCCGGCGGCCCGGGGCAGCAGGCCGCGCAGGCCGGCGCGGATCTCATCGTCAACCTCTCGGCATCGCCGTTCCACGCCGGCAAGGGGCTGCTGCGCGAACAAGAGGTGCTCGCGGCAAGGGCCTCGGAGTACGGCGCGCCGGTACTGCTCTGCAACCTCGTCGGCGGGCAGGACGAGCTCGTCTTCGACGGCGCGAGCCTCGGCGCCGACCCAGACGGCTCGATCGTGGTTCGCGGCCCACAGTTCGAGGAGGAGCTCATGGTCGTCGAGATTGCAGAGGGGCGGCTCCACGGACCGCTCCACGACGCGCTCGAGCCCGATGCCGAGACCTACGGTGCGCTGGTACTCGGACTCACCGATTACGTGGCTAAGAACGGCTTCAACGGCGTGCTGATCGCGCTCTCCGGCGGTATCGACTCGGCGCTCGTGGCGCTGGTCGCGGTCGATGCGCTGGGACCCGAGCGAGTGCGCTTCGTGACGATGCCCTCCCGTCACTCCTCGGACGGAACGCGCAGCGATGCCCACACAATCGCCGCCAACCTGGGCGTGGCGATCGACGAGCTGGCGATCGAAGACGCCTTCGTCGCCTTCGAGACGACACTCGCCGCCCAGTTCGCCGGCCGCGAGCCCGACGCCACCGAGGAGAACCTCCAGGCGCGTATCCGCGGAACGCTGATGATGGCGCTGTCCAACAAGTTCGGGCAGCTCGTCCTGACCACCGGCAACAAGTCCGAGATGTCGGTCGGGTACGCCACGCTCTACGGCGACATGGCGGGTGGCTTCGCCCTCATCAAGGACGTCTTCAAGGGCGACGTCTACCGCCTCGTCATCGACCGTAACCGACGGGCGGGCAGGCCGCTGATCCCCACGTCGGTGATCGACCGCGCTCCATCGGCGGAGTTGCGCCCGGATCAGACAGACCAGGACTCGCTGCCGGACTACGACGTCTTGGACGCGATCCTCGAGGGCTACGTCGAGCGCGACCTCGGGTTCGATGGGCTCGTCGCCAAGGGCTTCCCGCCCGAGGTCGTCGAGCACGTCATCCGACTGGTGGATCTAGCCGAGTACAAGCGCCGCCAGGCGCCGCCCGGGATCCGCATCTCGACGAAGGCGTTCGGCCGGGATCGCAGGATGCCGATCACGAACCGCTTTCGCGGTACGCGTTAGCTCGCGCTGGCCGCGCGATCGGGCAGCGCCCTCACGGCGATCGTCATTCGCGTGACCGCACATAGCCGTCCGTCGTCGTCGGTGAACTCGACCTCCCAGACCCAGCTCGTGCGCCCGCGGTGGATCGCGCGCGCCGTAGCGAGGACCCAACCGGACATGATTGGGCGCAGGAAGCTCGTCTGGTTGGACTGACCGAGCGCCATCTTGCCTTCGGCGAACACTGTCTCGAAGGTCGCCATCGACGTCAGCCCCTCGGCCATCGCGGCGTAAGCACCGCCGTGGACGACACCCATCGGCTGGCACACCCGGTCGGTGACCTCAAAACGGCCGGTCGCCGAGTCCGGGCCCGTTTCCAGTGTCTCGAAACCAAGGACAGCCGGGAGTGTCGACGCAGGATCTACGTTGAGGCGTGGATCGTCAGACACGCGCGGCAGGTTACCCTTCCCGCCGTGCCGACTCTCGATTCACTCTCCGATGAGCGCCGCGCGATCATCGAGCTGGTCATACGCCGTGGGAAGACTTATGCGGAGATCTCGGACCTCCTGACGCTGCCCGAGGATCGCGTTCGGGCCTACGCTCGGGAGAGCCTGACCGAGCTCGCGCCGCGCACCGCCGAGCGTGTCGAGACGAGCTGGCGCGGCCAGGTCGCCGACTATCTCCTGCGGCAGCAGAGCGGCCCCGAGGCGCTCGCGACGCGCGGCCATCTGAAGAGCTCCGACGCCGCGCGGACCTGGGCGCTCTCGCTCGCCGACTCGCTGGCCGACCTCTATCCCGACGACGCGCAGCCCGACATACCCGAAGCGACGGCGCCCCAACCCGTCGCCGGCGCCAAGCCCCGTGTGCCGTCATTGGCCCGCCACGCGGCGGGTCCGCTGTCCCCGGGGACAGCGTCGATGGTCGTTCGGCGGCGCATCATCGGCGCCGTGGCGGCGACCGTGGCGATTGCGCTGGTCGCCTTCGGCCTGGGCAAGATCTTCGGCGGGGATCCGCCGCCGCCTGTCGCCGGAACCGAGACCGAGACCGAGACGGCTCCCGAGGTCATCCCGATCGGGGCCGTCGAGCTCGCGCCGCTCGAGGGCGAGCAGGGCGTCGGGCTCGTGACGCTCTTCTCCCAGGGCGGCCAGCCGGGGATCGTGATCGAGGCCGACGCCCTCGAGCCGACCGACGATGAGCAGGCCTACCAGGTGTGGCTCTACAACAGCGACAAGGACGCGGTCGGGATCGGCGCCGCCCAGACCGACCCGCAGGGCCGCTTCGCCGCGACTGGGGCTCTGCCGACCGACTTCGTCGACTACAAGTTCATCGACGTCTCGCGCGAGCCGATCGACGAGGACGACGGCCACTCTGGCGAGTCGGTCCTGCGCGCAAAGGTCGCCGAAGTCCAGAGCGCCGAGGAGCTCTCGGGCGGAGCCGGAGGCGGCGGCGCGCCACCCGCCGAGGGAGCGGCACCCCCCGCGCCCGAGGCACCGGCCCCGCCGACTCCTTAGACCCCACCGGGGTCATGCGCATGCGACGTTCGGCCCCGGCGTGCGACTCCTTGCGCTAAGCCTGCGCGACCTCTCGAGCACAGATCCGCTCGAGCCCGTCCAGCGCTTCATCCAGCTGGCCGCCGATCGCCCGCTTCAGCATGAAGCCCCCGAAGCGCGAAAGCCCGCGCGGCTTACGCAGCGCGCTGAGCGTGACACGCGTCCGGTGACCCTCGCCCTCGAGCGCGATGCTCGTCTCGGCCTTCGCCAGGATTCGCTCGAAAGGGGTCTCGGAGAGCTCCTGGACCCATACCCGCCCGCTGGGCGGAGTCTCCTCAAGGACCGTGAAGTCGGCCCGCACGGGACGCCCGCGCTCGCTCTGGAGCACCTCCGTCCAGCCGTCGCTATTGACGTCCTCGACGCGTGTGACACGTGGCCACCAGCGCGGCAGGTGGTGGGGATCGGAGACGACCTCCCAGATCGTCTCACCGGTCGCGTCGATCGTCCGCGAGCGCTCTACTCGCGCCACGCTGCTCGCCTCAAGCCGTAATCTCGCGCAGGTCGCGGACGAGCAGCAGGTGCTTCAGGTGGGAGGTGATCGCGGCGAGGTTCTCGAGCGCCTCGACGGCCTCCTTGCGGCGGTCCGCGTTGCGCGATCGCAGCGCCGGGGCGAGGATCTGCTCGAGCAGGGCCGCCTCGCGATCGGCCGAGGTGCGGAAGACACGCAGGTTGCGCCCCCCCACTCCGAAGCGCGCAAGCTCACAAACCGCACGGATGATCTCCCGCTCGGTGTCGTCATAGAGTGTGTCGCCGTCGCGCCGCTCGCCCTTGATCACTCCGAACTCCTCGAGTTCGGCGACCAGTGATGCCTCGGCCCCGGTCTCCTCGAGCACGTCGGCGAGCCGGTAGAGCGCCCCGCCCCCCTTGACCTTGACCGTCGCACGGCGCAGCGGACGCGGGTCTGAGCTGGCGGCGGCAATGTCGGCCTCGCTGCGACCCGCAGCGAGCTCCTGGCGGATCACGCGCAGGGGCAGGAATTCGTCGCGCTGTAGCCGCAGGATCGTCCGCAGCCGCGTCACGTCGCCAGCGGAGTAGAGCCTGTAGCCGCCGGCCGTCCGCCGCGGCGAGAGGAGCTTCTGGTCCTCGAGGTAGCGGATTTTCGAAATCGAGATCTCCGGAAACTCGCGCTCGAGCTGCTTGCAGACGGCACCGATCGTCAGCGACTTCGGCGGCCGGCCGGGAACGGGGCCATCGGGGGCGGGCTGCTCGGCGTCCAAGAGGGGCTCAGCCACTGCTCAGCGCTCCAGATAGCTGAGCTTGTACTTGCCGATCTGGAGCTCGTCGCCGTCGGCGAGCTTGCGCGACTCGATCCGCTGGCGATTGACGTAGGTCCCGTTCAGTGAGCCGAGATCATCGATGTAGACGCCGTCGCGCCGCAGGACCATCAGAGCGTGGTTGCGCGAGACCGTGACGTCGTCGAGAAAGACCGCCGCCTCGGGGCTGCGACCGATCGCGGTCCGTTCGCCCGCGATCGGGAAGCTCTCCCCGGCACGCCCGCCACCAGAGCGGATCACGAGCGTTGCGCCGTCCGGGGCACCCTCGCCCAGATCGACGGCTCGGAGCTCGCCGGTCTCGCCGATCTCGTACGAAGCGGTCGTGTCATCGCCGCCTGCGCCGCCCAGGAACGCTCCGCACTTCTGGCAGTAGTTGGCGCCCTCCCCGTTGACGAAGTTGCACTCCGAACAGTGCATGAGCGCGCCGCTAGGGCGCGGCCTCCTTCTGCCCCCGGCCGGACAGGATGTCGGTCAGCGCCTCGACATCGGAGCCCGAGATCAGCGCCTCGCCGCCTTCGCGCTTGGCGCGCAGGCGGTTGACGAGCTCGGCGCGCAAGATGTCGATCTTGCCGTGCAGGATGCGCCGCTCGTAGGAGACCTTGCGCTCCTGTTCTGTCAGCTCTTCGATCAACGCCTTGAGCTCCTGATCGCTCAGCGCGCCGAGGTCCGGGAAGGTCTCCATTGCTGTCCTCCGTCGACGGAGGTCCAGCTTATAGCAGGGGTCAACTGGAGGTTGAGGGTGGCCCCTCCCACTGCAGGGCGACGCGGACATAGAGCGCAGTCGCGAGCAGCGACATCAAGACGCCCAGTCCGAACACGAGCGAAGCGATCAACCCCGGATAGAGCATCGCGAGGAAGAGGGCCGACATCGTCGGCCAGACCGCCCAGCGCCCGACCCAGTTGATGCTCACGTCCTGACCGCGCCGCAGCGCGATCTGGCTCATCACCAACATGAAGAGCTCTCGCGCGGCAAGCACGCCGAGCAGCCAGCGGGGCAGGAGCTCGAAGTTCCAGCTCACGACGACCCCGGCGAGCACGAGCAAACGATCGACAAGCGGGTCGAGCAACGCGCCGAAACGGCTGTACTGGCCGGTCAGCCGGGCGGCCATGCCATCCAGGTAGTCAGCGCCGGCGATCGCGAAGTAGATCGCCGCCGCCTGAAAGCTGACCCCGTCGCCGGAGGAGAAGGCGACGACGAGGAAGACGGGCAAGCCGGCGAACCGCAGCATGCCGATCGCGTTCGGGAGCGTGAACGGACGCAGCGGCTGATCTCGGGCGGTCTCGGCCGGAACCACCGATCGGTCGAGGCCGACGAGACGACGGAAGGTCAGGCGAGGCTCTGCCACCGCTCCAGGATCTCCTGCGCGGCGCCGTCGAGCGCCAGCGCGCTCTGCTCGAGGCCGCGGCGCACCTGAAGTTCGAGCTCCCCCGCCTCGAGGCCGCGGCGGCCGATCGTCGCGCGCAACGGGCACCCGAGCAGCTCGGCGTCGGCGAACTTCTGCCCTGGGCTCGCCTCGCGATCGTCGTAGAGCACGTCGAGCCCGAGCGCCCGGAGATCCTCGTAGAGGTCGTTTGCGACCTTCGCGACCTCCTCGTCGCCCTTGCCCAGCGCGACGATCTCGATGTCGAACGGCGCGATCGCCCGGGGCCAGCAGATCCCGGCGTCATCGGCGAACTGCTCGACCGCAGCCGCCAAGATCCGTGCGGGGCCGATTCCATAGGATCCCATCACGATCGTCTGCTCGGCGCCGTCCTCATCGAGGAACGTTGCTCCGAGGGGCTTGGAGTAACGGGTCCCGAGCTTGAAGATGTTGCCGACCTCAATCGCGGGCTCGATCCTGATCTCCGCGCCCGCGGGGCAGCAATCGCCCACCTCGACCGTCCGGAAGTCCGCCCAGTCGGCGCTCAGGTCGCGCTCGAGATCCACTCCGAGCAGGTGAGTATCGGCGCGGTTGGCCCCGGCGACCATCCCGCTCATCCCGCGCAGCGCCTCGTCGGCCAGAACGCCGGCCGGACTCCCGATCGGACCCACGAAACCGACCGGAGAGCCGAAGCGCTCGCCGATCTCCTCCTGACGCGCCTGCCGAACAGCCGCGCCTAAGGCATTGCGCAGCTTGATCTCGTTGAGGCTGTGATCGCCCCGCAGCAGACAGAGCAGCGGGCGCTCCTCCTCGCCCACGATCATCGGCATCGACTTGATCAGTGCTCCACGCGGCACATCGAGCAGCGCGGACACCTCGTCGATGCTCCGCGCGCCAGGGGTTGCGACGGGCTCGGGCGCGGCAAGCGGTTCCGGCAGCTCCTCGATCGGGCTGGCGGTCGCGCAGGCGACTTCGACATTGGCCGCATAGCCGGCATCGCTCAGCGCGACGTCGTTTTCTCCCGCCGCACAGGGCGCCATGAACTCATGCGCCCCCGAGCCGCCCATCATCCCGACGTCTGACTCGACCCTGTACCACTCCAGACCGCATCGTTCGAAGATTCGCTCGTAGGCCTCGCTCTGACGGGCGTAGGAGGCCTCCAGGCCGTCCTGATCGCGATCGAAGCTGTAGGCGTCCTTCATGATGAACTCGCGCGTTCGCAGGACGCCGGCGCGAGGCCGTGGCTCGTCGCGCTCCTTAACCTGGAACTGGTAGAGCATCACCGGGAGGTCGCGGTAGGACCGGACGTCACGGGCGACGTGCGATGTAAGCGCCTCCTCATGGGTCATCGCGAGCACCATCGGCGCGCCGCGCCGGTCCTCGAGCTTGAACAGCTCGTCGATCGCGTAGCGGCCGGTCTTCTCCCAGTGTTCGGCAGGCTGTAGAACGGGCGCGAGCATCTCCTGTGCGCCGATCGCGTCCATCTCCTCGCGGAGGATCGCCTCGATCTTGCGGTGGACGCGCCAACCCGCGGGCAAGTAGGTCCACAGGCCCGCGCCGAGCTGGCGCACCATCCCGGCGCGGACGAGCAGCTGGTGGGAGATCGCCTCCGCGTCGGCGGGCGGGTCCTTGAGCGTCGGCAGGAAGTAGTCGGAAAGCCGCGTCATCGAGGCGCGAGTGTATTGGCGACCCGGCGGGCGGGTCAGGCGCGCGTGAAGCGGCGACCGGCCGTCGGCGAGGCGTCCTCGTCGAGGCTGATCGCGCGGCGCTCGGGCTTCGCGCTAGCCATCGGCAGCGCCTCGCCCTGGTCGAGGGACTCTGCGGCCGCCGCTGCCGCTTCCAGCGCTGCGATCCGCTCGGGAGTCATCTCACCCGCGTTCTCCTCCTCGATCTTGGCGAGCCACTCCGCCCCGACCGCGGCCTCGTTTGCGTCGACGATCGTCTTGCCGGCCGCGAGCGACTTGTCGATCTCGGCGAACAGCTCCTCCACCAGCCGGTCCTGGGGCACCTTCCGCAGCGGTTCCCCGTGGGCGAAGATCAGCCCTTCGTTCTTTGCTCCGGTGATCCCGAAGTCCGCGTGCGAGGCCTCGCCGATTCCGTTTACCGCGCAACCGAGGACGGCCACCTCGATCGGCTCGCCGTAGGATTCGAGCCGCTGTTCGATCTCGGCGACCACCGTGTCCATGTCGAACTGCAGCCGCCCGCAGGTCGGGCAGGCGATCAGCACCGGGCCGCGCTCACGGAGCTTGAGCGCCTTGAGGATCTCCCAGGCGACCTTGACCTCCTCCTCGGCGTGGAAGGTCGAGAGCGAGATCCGGATCGTGTCCCCCACTCCGTCGGCGAGCAGTGTCCCGAGACCGACGGCCGACTTCAGCGATCCCGACCACTTCGTCCCGGCCTCGGTAATGCCGAGGTGCAGCGGGTAGTCGATCTTCTGGGCGAGCAGCCTGTTGGACGCGATCGTGTTCGGCACACTCGTCGACTTGATCGAGACCTTGAAGTTGGTGAAGTCACAGCGCTCCATCAGCTCGACGAACTCGACCGCCGCGGTCACAAGCGCCTCGACCGAGTTCTCCTTCTCGAGCCCGTGCAGGTGCTTGGGCAACGAGCCGGAGTTGACGCCGATCCGCATCGGAGTTCCCGCGGCGTTGGCCCGCGCAGCGACCTCGGCGACTTTCTCGGGTCCCCCGATGTTGCCGGGGTTGAGCCGGATGCAATGGGCACCGGCGTCGATCGCCTTGAGCGCGAGGGTGTGGTTGAAGTGGATGTCGGCGATCACCGGGATCGGTGATTCGACGACGATCCGCTTCAGCGCGTCGATGTCCTTGTCGCGCGGGACGGCGACGCGAACGATGTCTCCGCCCGCGTCCGCGATCGCGCGGATCTGGGTCATCGTCGCCTCATAGTCGGCGGTCTCGGTCTTGGTCATCGACTGGACGACGACCGGGGCGCCGCCGCCGATCTTCACGCCACCGACGTCGATCTGGTTCTTGGATGCCATGGTCTGTCCAGGGTACCGGGGGCTGTTGCTCTGTCATCCGATCAGTACGCCGGGGTTGAGGATCCCATCGGGGTCGAGCGTCGCCTTGACGGCGCGCAGCGTCTCGACGCCCAGGTCACCGATCTCCTGCGCGAAGTGCTCGCGGTGGTCGGTCCCGACGCCGTGGTGGTGGGTGATCGATCCGCCCGCGGCGATGATCGCGTCGTTCGCGGCGGCCTTCGCCGCTCGCCACTGCGCGAGCGGGTCTTCGAGCTGTGCCGCGCCGACCGTGAAGTAGAGCGACGCGCCCGACGGATAGACGTGCGAGATGTGGCAGAGCACGACCGGCGGGGTGCCGAGGCGCGTCAGCGTCTCGCGCAGCGCCCCGCCGACGCTCGCATAGAGCCCGTCAAGCCCGGACCAGAAGGTCGTCGTCTCCAGCGTTTCCGCGAGCGCCCCGGCATCGAGCAGCGCGTCGCGCAGGTATGGGCCCTTGTAGCGACCGCGCTCCCAGCTCTCACCCGCCTCGGCGTCGAGCTCCGCGCCGAGCTCGCGCAGCACGTCTGCCGCGCCGTCGCGCCGCGCCTCAACGTCCTCCTCCGTTCCCTCGTAGCCCGCGATGCCGAGGCACCCCCCAGCATTCCCCGCGCCGAAATCCTGGGGTCGCGCGAGGTTCAGGGCAGTCTCAGCCTCGTCGGACAGGCGCAGCACCGTCGGCACCGGACCGTCCTGGATCAACCGCCGCAGGGCGGCCACCCCGTCGGCGAACGAGGCGAAGCGCCAGCCCTCGTAGATGCACACCGGGGGCGCGGGACGGACCTCGACCCGCACCGCGGTGATCACCCCGAACGCGCCCTCGGAACCGAGGAACAGCTGGCGCAGGTCCGGCCCCGCCGCCGACTTCGGCGCCCGGCCGAGGTCCACCGTCCCGCGCGGCGTAGCAATCCGTAGGCCGACGACGCGTTCGTCGAAGCGCCCGTAGCCGGCGGACGCCTGGCCGCTTGAGCGGGCGGCGGCGAAGCCGCCGATCGTCGCGAACAGGAAGGACTGCGGGTGATGCCCGATCGTGTAGCCGCGCTCGCCGAGCAGCCGCTCGGCATCGGGCCCGCGAAGGCCCGGCTCGAAGGTTGCCGTCCGCGAGACCTCGTCCAGCTCCAGCAGGCGGTCGAGTCGCCGCAGGTCTAGCGCGACCACCGCGGCGAAACCCGCGCGACGAGGCTCCAGGCCCCCGACCACCGAGGTGCCGCCGCCGAAGGGTACGACCGCGATTCGGTCCTCGCCGCAAACGCGAAGCAACTCGAGCACCTCCTCATGCGACCCGGGAAGGAGCACGGCATCGGGCGCGTCGTCCGTCTGTCCAGAGCGGATTCGCAGCAGATCGGGCATCGACTTCCCACGCGTGTGCAGCAGGCGCGAGTCGGCGTCCTCGCGCAGGTGTTCCTCTCCGGTAACCGCCCCGAGCCGCTCGCGCGCAGAGTCCTCCAAGCGCGAATCCGCCAGCCGCACCTCCTCACGCGAGAGGGCCGGTGTCGGCGCCTTCACGCCCAGTGCCTCGCGCAACAGGTCGCCCACCTCCGGTCCAAGTGCCGTGGCCTCCGCCGGGTCGCCCCACCCCGACCACAACATGTCAGTTCGCATCAGGCCGATCCTTCCCCGCGTCGGGCATCAGATCTGGCACAGTAGCCCACGAACGATGACCGACTCTGAGAGCAGAACCGACGCGCTGAGCGAAGTCGCGACCTGGGACTTCTCGGACCTCAGCGCGCTGTTCATCAACTGCTCGCTGAAGCGCTCCCCCGACATCTCCAACACGCAGGCGCTGGCTGACATCGCAATCGGGATCATGGAGCGCAATGGCGTCGCGGTCGAGGTCGTGCGCGCCGTCGATCATCAGATCGCGGTCGGTGTCCAGCCCGACATGACCGAGCACGGCTGGGACCGCGACGACTGGCCGGCGATCTTCGAGAAGGTCCAAAACGCCGAGATCCTCGTTTTGCTCTCGCCGATCTGGCTGGGCGAGAAGTCATCGGTCTGTAACCATGTGATCGAGCGGCTCTACGGCAACAGCGCCCAGCTGAACGACGCGGGCCAGTACGCCTACTACGGGCGTGTCGGCGGCTGTCTGATCACCGGCAACGAGGACGGCGCCAAGCACTGTGCCATGAACATTCTCTACTCGCTCCAGCACCTCGGCTACGTGATCCCGCCCCAGGCCGACTCCAGCTGGATCGGCGAGGTCGGTCCGGGGCCGAGCTACCTCGACCCCGGCTCCGGCGGTCCCGAGAATGACTTCACCAACCGCAACACCACGTTCATGACCTGGAACCTGATGCACATGGCCCGCATGATCAAGGACGCTGGCGGCATCCCCGCACACGGCAATCAGCGAGACAAGTGGGACGCCGGCTGCCGCTTCGACTTCGAGAACCCCGACTACCGCTGAGCGCCGGCCGGCTCAGCCTCTCCGCACGTTCACTTCGAGTACATCGACTCGATCTCCGCCTCGTACTTCTCCCCGATCGGCTTGCGCTTGAGCTTCATCGTCGGGGTCAGCTCATCGCCACCCGGCGCCCAGTCTCCCTTGACGATCGTGAACTTCTTGATCTGCTCGACGCGGGCGAGCTTGTCGTTCGCCTCGTCGATCCCGGCCTGCACCGCCGCGATCACCGACTCTTGCGTCGCCAACCCCTCCAGCGAGCCAACCTCGATCCCCTGTTTCGCGGCCCAAGCGGGGGCGAAGTCCGGGTCGAGAACGATCAACGCGGTGTTGTAGGAACGGGCATCGCCGATCGCGCAGGCCTGGCCGATCAGCGGGCTGGCGGTCTTGATCGCGGCCTCGATGTTCGCCGGCGACATGTTCTTGCCGGCCGCGTTGATGATCGGTTCCTTCTTGCGGTCGACGATCCTGAGGAAGCCGTCCTCATCGATTTCCCCGATGTCGCCGGTCAGCAGCCAGCCGTCGGCGTCGATCGTCTCGGCGGTCTTCTCCGGGAGGTTGCGGTAGCCGACCATGATCGAGCCGCCCCGGACGAGCACCTCGCCGTCCTCGGCGAGCTTGATCTCCATCCCGGGAATAACCGGGCCGACGGTGCCGATCTTGACCTCGCCGGGCCGGTTGCAGGTCGCGACCCCGGAAGTCTCAGACATCCCCCAGAGCTCGGCCAGCTCGATTCCGATCGCGTGGAAGAACTCGAGCACCTCGACCGGCGTGGGGGCCGCGCCGACGTTGACCGTCAGCGCGCGATCCAAACCGAGCTGTTTGCGCAGGTGGACGAACATCGCTGCGTCGGCGGCCGCGACCGTCGCGGCGAGCTCTTCGGGGACCGGCTCGCCGGCCTGCTCGAGGCGGACCTTCTGGATCGCTGCCCGCAACGCTCCCTCGGCCTTCTCGCGCGCCTCCCCTTCCTGGGCGGCGATCGTCGTCTCCAGGCCCGCCTTGAGCTTCTCCCAGATCCGCGGGACGGCGAAGAACCACTCCGGGCGGACCTCGGGGAGGTACTCCATGATTTTGCGACCGTCGTCGCAGCAGTGGACCGTGCCACCGAACACGAGCGGCAGGTAGTGATGGGCGCCGCGCTCGGCGATGTGCGCGCTCGGCAGCCACGAGATGACGCTCAGCCCCTCGGGCATGTGGACGACCTCCTTGACGCCCTTCACGAGGCTGAACATGTTGCGGTGTGAGAGCTGGACGCCCTTCGGCGGACCGGTCGTGCCCGAGGTGTAGATCAAGGTGAGGATGTCGTCGGGCTTGATCTCCGCGCGCGCCGCACGGCCGTCGAAGCTCGGGTCCATCGCTTCGAGCTCGGCCAGGGAGATGGTGCCCTCGGGAGCGCCCCCGTCGATCACGATCAGGTGCTCGAGGTCGGGGAGGTTCTTGCGCGCCTCGAGGAAGTTGGCCAGGTAAGCCTGCTCGACCATTCCGACCCGCGCGGCGGAATCGGAGCAGACGTACTCGATCTGGCCGGGCGCGTAGGTCTGGTAGATCGAAAACGGGGTTGCGCCGACGGTCACGGCAGCCAGATCGCAGATGTGGAACTCGGGGCGGTTGCCGAACATCAGGGCGACGCAGTCCCCTGGCCCGATGTCCAATTGACGGAGCCCGCCCGCGATTGCGTCGATCCGCGCCCGGGCCTCGGTCCACGTCAGCTCGAGGCTGCCGTCCCTGGCCTTGAACGCGGTTCGCTCGCCGAACCGCTCGGCCGTCAGGTCGAGCGCCTCACCGATCGTGTCGGCCTCGATCGCTGAGCGACCATCACTCGTCGTACTCGCTTCCATCACGCTCCTCCTTCGACCGCCGGGACCCTCGCTGCGACCCTACCGCAGGCTGAAGCCCTCTCCCATCAGCCGGCCGACGTCGTTGTAGAAGCCGATCATAAAGAGTGGGATCAGGAGCATGATTCCGATCACGCCCGCGCGCTCCATCGTTGCGAGCGGAACCGGCTTGTGGCGGATCTTCTCGACGATCGCCCAGAAGATATGGCCGCCGTCGAGCGGCAGGAACGGGAACAGGTTGATGATCGCCAGCGAGAGACTGATGACGGCGAGAATGAAGACGACGTCACCCGGTGCCTTGATGATCGCCTGGCGCGTCGTCTCATACGAGCCGACGACGCCGGTGATCTGGGCGCGCTGGACCGGGTCGAACAGCCGCGCGGGGAGCTCGACTGTCAGGCGCGCCAAGCGGACGGATGCATCCAGCCCGCGGATCACGGCGGGGCCGAAAGCGATCGGCTCGCGGTCGAGGCCGTAACGGAACCCCACTCGGTTGCGCTCGGTGACCGCGTCATAGGTCGGCGTGAGCTCGATCTCCTTGCGGCTCCCGTCCGCGCGCTCGATGACGAGCTCGGCGGGCTCGGCGGCGCGGCAGTTCTGTAGCGGAACGGCGAGCGGGCACCGATGACCATCGATCACCGCCGAGAGCGTCTGCGGGCTCCACCTAACTCCGTCAACCGAGACCAGACGATCGCCGGGCTCGATCACGCCCGCGGCCGGGCTGCCTGGCACGACCTCGTCGACCCGGTCGGAGATCGCGGTAGGAGGCCCGATCAGCCACAGGAACGCGATCAATAGGACGACGCCGATCACGAGGTTGACCAGCGGGCCCGCGGCGATGACGACGATCCGCTTCCAGACGGGCTGCGCGTGGTAGGCGCGGTCGCGGACGTCCTCCGGGAGATCCTCGGCGGGACTCATCCCGCTGATCCGCACGTAGCCGCCCAGCGGGACGGCACCGATCGCGTACTCGGTCTCGCCGATCTGCTTGCGGAAGATGAGCGGCGGGAAGAACAGCGCGAACCGCTCGACCCGCATCCCGACCGCCTTGGCGGCCGCGAAGTGGCCCGCCTCGTGGAGGACTACGAGCGAGGCGAACCCGATGAAGGCGAGCACCCACGGCACCAGACCACTCAGGAATGCGAGCATCGGCTAGCTCGCCACCGCGCCGAGCAGGGCCTCGGAGCGCTCGCGTGCGACCGAGTCCGTTCGGTAGAGGTCCGAGAAGTGCCCGACCGGCTCGGCCGGGATCTCGTCGAGCACCCGTTCGATCAGCTCGGCGATCCCGTTGAACGGCAGCGCACCGCCGAGGAACGCGGCGACCGCCACCTCGTTCGCGGCGTTCAGCACGCAGGGCGCTGTTCCGCCCGCCGCCGCCGCCTCGCGGGCAAGGCGCAGACAGCCGAAGGTCGCAACGTCCGGCTGCTCGAAGGTCAGCTCGCCGATCGCAGCGAGATCGAGTGATGGAACATCGACGTCGGCTCGCTCGGGGTGGTGCAGCGCGAAGGAGATCGGAACGCGCATGTCAGGCAGGCCCATGTGGGCGAGCGCGGCGCCGTCGTTGAGCGCGACAAGTGAGTGGACTATCGACTGCGGGTGGACGACGACGTCGATCTGCTCAAGCGGCACGCCGAACAGGTGATGGGCCTCGATCAGCTCGAGCCCCTTGTTCATCAGCGTCGCGGAGTCGATCGAGATCTTGCCGCCCATCGCCCAGGTCGGGTGGGCCAGCGCCTGCTCGATCGTCACGTCGGTCAACTCAGCGGTGGTACGACCCCTGAACGGGCCGCCCGATGCCGTCAGAACGAGCTTGTCGATCGTTCCTGGTCGACGCTCGGCGCCGATCAGCTGAAGGAGCGCAGAATGCTCGGAATCGACAGGGATCACGCTCGCCCCGGTCGCCTCCGCAAGCGCCATCACGAGCTCTCCGCCGACGACCAGGCTCTCCTTGTTGGCCAGCGCGAGGTCGATCCC
>JACCVG010000182.1 GCA_013698335.1 Thermoleophilaceae bacterium | reverse complement strand
GCGTCTCGGAGTCGGAGCTCGTCAGCAGCGCGATCGCACAGCCGACGCAGACGAGCAGCAGCCCGAGGTTGATGAACTGCTGGCCCGGCAGCTGTATCGGCCGTCCAGGCAGGATCTCCTGGAGCTTCGCGAAGGCGACGTTCGAGCCCCAGAAGGAGATCGAGCCGATGATTGCGGCGAGCAGGATCGGGATCTCGGTGTCGAGCGGCAGGTCGCCGCCGAGGTCGCGGAACTCGGCCCAGGCGATCAAAGCGACTGCGCCGCCGCCGACGCCGTTGAACAGCGCCACCATCTGCGGCATCGCGGTCATCTTCACGTTGCGCGCCGCCGGGACGCCGATCAGAGTCCCGATCCCGATCCCGAGCGCGATCAGCCCGTAGTCGCCGACGGTCGGGATCAGCAGGGTCGCGACCACGGCGATCGCCATTCCGACCGCCGCGATGATGTTTCCGCGCCGCGCCGTCGAGGGGTGCGTCAGGTTGCGCAGACCGACGATGAACAGGACGAATGCGATCAGGTAAAGGACGCGGATGAATGCGGGATCCTGGAAGGAGAAGGCGGCGAGCGTGCTCACTTGGCCTCACCGTCGGGCTTTTTGGGGTCGGGACGGCGCTTGAACATGCCGAGCATCCGGTCGGTGACGAGGAAGCCGCCGACCACATTGATCGTGCCGAAGGCGATCGCGATCACGAGGATGACCTTGTTGAAGACACCCTCTGACTCGGCGATGATCAGCAGGCCACCGAGCAGGACGATCCCGTGGATCGCGTTGGTCGCCGACATCAAGGGTGTGTGGAGGGTGTTCGGAACCTTGGATATGACCTCGAGGCCGACGAAGGCCGCGAGTACCAGGATCGTGATCTCGGTCAGCAGATCCACTTAGGCCGCCGCCGCTTTCTTCGCGCCCTCGTGGACGATCTCGCCCCCATGGGTGATGCACGCGCCCTTGATGACCTCGTCCTCGAAGTCCAGCTCGAGCTTCCCGTCGACGACCATCAGGTCGAGCAGCGCCGAGACGTTGCGGGCGTAGAGCTGGGAGGCGTGCTCAGCCATCGTGCTCGGGAGGCCGAGCGGCGCGACGATCGTCACGCCGTCGCGCACGACCGTCTGACCCGCTTCGGAGAGCTCGCAGTTGCCGCCGGCCTCGCCCGCCATGTCGACGATCACCGAGCCCGGCTTCATCGCAGCGACCGTGGCTGCCGTGATCAGCCGCGGTGCCGGGCGGCCGGGGACGAGCGCCGTCGTGATCACCACATCGAACTGCGCGGTCCGCTCACCGAGCGCGCGCTGCTGGGCCTCGCGCTCTTCTTCGGTGAGCTCGCGGGCGTAGCCGCCCTCGCCCTCGGCGTCGGAGCCGATTCCGAGGTCGAGGAAGCTCGCGCCGAGGCTCTCGACCTGCTCGGCCACGGCGGCGCGCACGTCGAAGGCCGATACACGGGCGCCGAGCCGTTTTGCTGTCGCGATCGCCTGCAGGCCCGCGACGCCGGCGCCGAGCACGAGGACCTTCGCGGGCCGGATCGTGCCGGCGGCGGTGGTCAGCATCGGGAAGAATCGCTCGAGCTCCTGCGCCGCGATCAGCGCGGCGCGGTAGCCGGCGACCGTCGCCTGGGAGGAGAGCGCGTCGGCCGATTGGGCGCGCGAGATCCGCGGCACGGCTTCCATCGCGAAGGCGCTGATCCCGGCAGCGGCGAGCGCCTTGGTCGTCTCGGGGGAGCCGAGCGGGTCGAGGAAGCCGATCAGAACCGAGCCCTGGCCGAGCCGGCCGATCTCCTCGGCGCTCGGTGGAGCGACTTTCGCAACAGCCTCACAGGACCAGGCGGCGCCGGTGCTCGCACCGACCTCGCCGTAGGCTTGATCGGAGATGTTCGCTTCCGTCCCTGCTCCGGCCTCGACGGTCACGGTCACGTCCTTGGCGGCGAGTTTCTTGATCGCGTCCGGGACGAGGGCAACCCGGCGCTCGCCCGCGGCGGTCTCCTTGGGAACACCTAGCTTCACGGGTCGGGAAGCCTATGCGAAGCTCGCAGCCCTTGCCGCGACCCTCGATCCGATCGGAGAAGCATGAAGCTCTACGTCTGTTGGGGGACCTTCCACACGCCAAGGCCGGGCGGTCACCCGTGCGGTAACGCCTACGACGCCCTGCGCGAAGCGGGCCACGACCCCGAGGTGATCAAGGCCTACGGTCTCGCTCCGCTGCCAGATCTGACGAGCGGCCGACGCGAGGTCAAGCGATTGACCGGCAAGTCCTGGGTTCCCGTCCTCGTCACCGACGACGGCGAGATCATCAACGAATCGAAGTCGATCGCCGCTTGGGCGGAGGCGAACCCTGCCTGATCTTCCGGCCTGCGCTCACGCGGCGTGCACGAGCCGCACCGAGCGACCGCGCCGCTTGCGCCGCGGTCGCGTCTCGTGCTCGTCGCGCTCGAGGTCGGCGGCACGGAAGCGAGCCAGCGCCGCCGCAATCTCGCGGTAACCGGCGGCGTTGACGGCCATCCCGATGTGGCTCGCGTGGATCTCGACGGTCCGGTCCGCGGCGTCGTCGACGCAGGCCTCCCAGTTGACGACGCCGTCGGACTTCGAGTAGATCGACAGGAATCCGACCTCGTCGGGGAACGGCCCCGCGAGGTCCTCCCAGAAGTTGGTGCAGCACCCGCCGAGAAGGCAGCGCGCGCTGAAGAGACCGGGCACGCCAATCGTCCCCAGCATGCCGACCGCGAGCACCTGGAGCTGGACGAGTGGATGGAGGTCGAGCTGCCTGGTCGTCGGGGAGCCGAGGTTGATGATTCCCGAGACGAGGTCGGGGCGGCGCACGGCCAGCACGCGGCCGAAGCTGCCGCCACGGCTCTGCCCGATGATCGCGACGCGCTGGCCGGAGGCTTCTACCATCGCCTCGAGACTCGCCTCGAGACGGCGCGCGACCGCTTCGGAGCAGTCGACGTTGGCGCGCATCCCGGCCTTGCGGGTCCGGTGGCCGGTGCGACGCAGCCAGCGGGTCATGATCCCCAGCGAGCCGTCGCCGGCCATGAAGCCCGGGATCAGCATCACCGGTTGGTCAGAGCCCTCCTCGATGTCGTGGCCGCGAAACACGGGGTCGCGCATCAACGCGGCGGCCTCGAAGCCCAGGCGGCTCTCGCGCCAGAGCGGCGGTATAGACAAGATCGACGGTCCCTTCCGCGTCATCCAGTCCCCTCTCTGAGCCGCCGTCGGCTCATTGACCGGCGGGAAGATACAGCAGCGATCGGAGGACCGTGCGCCATCTCAATACCATCATCGGCAGTGCGGGCGGTCACCTTCAGCGACGGATCGATCTCGATCGATCAGCACCCCGACCCGACGCCGGGGGTCGGCGAGGTGCTGGTCGCGATTCGGGCAGCCGGCTTGAACGGCGCCGACGTGCTCCAGCGCAAGGGCTTCTATCCGGCGCCAGCCGGCTCGCCGCCTGACATCCCGGGCCTCGAGTTCGCCGGCGAGGTCGTCGATCTGGGTCCGGATGCCGCGCGGTTCGCGATCGGCGAGCGGGTGATGGCGATCGCCGGTGGCGGTGGGCAGGCCGAGCTGATCGCTGTCCACGAGCGCGCCCTGATGCCGGTGCCCGCCGCCGTCGACTGGGCGGCCGCCGGTGGCCTGCCGGAGGTCTTCACGACCGCCCACGATGCGCTCTTCACCCAGGCCGCGCTGGGCTCTGGCGAGCGGTTGCTCGTCCACGGCGCGGCCGGCGGCGTCGGCACCGCGGCCGTCCAGCTAGCGGCTGCGATTGGCGCCACGACGACCGCGACGGTCCGCAACGAGGACTCGCGCGCCGGCGTCGAGAGTCTCGGCGCGACGCTCGTGATCGAACCCGAAGGCTTCGGCGAGCACGGTCCATTCGACGTCGTACTCGAGCTGGTCGGGGGCCCCAACATCGCGGCCGATGTCGACGCGCTCGCGACCGGCGGCCGGATCGTGGTGATCGGCGTCGGCGGGGGCGCCAAGGCCGAGCTCAACCTGCTCGCGCTGATGGGCAAGCGGGGACGGATCATGGCCTCGACGCTGCGTGCCCGCCCGCTCGAGGAGAAGGCGGCCGCGCTGCGGGCGGTCGAGCGCCACGTGTTGCCGCTTTTCGAGTCCGGCGAGATCGATGTCCCGATCGCTGCGACCTACCCGCTCGAGGACGCCGAGGCGGCGTATGAGCACTTCACGACGCCGGGCAAACTCGGCAAGGTCGTGCTCATGGCCCAGCCGAACGGCACGGTCAATGGATGACGTCGGGGGTCACCGTCGGGGAAGCGAAACCGTTCTTCCGTGACTCCGGGGCCGGCCTCGGAGTCGTGCCGGTTGCGCTAAGGGCACCGCAGCCCCGCGATCAAGCCGAGCAGAGACGCCTCGATCTCCTCGCGCGCTGAGTGCGGATTCTCAGCGGAGGCGATCCTGATCCCGGCTTCGCCCATCGCGGAGAGCAGCAGGTGCGATAGTGGCGAGCGAACTGAGAGGACTCAACGATGGCGACTACCGACTCCAAGACCTATTGGCGCTCACCCGACCTCGGCGCCGGCCAGACCGTGACCCTGCCACAAGGGGAGCTGCGCTACTTCGAGA
>JACCVG010000175.1 GCA_013698335.1 Thermoleophilaceae bacterium | reverse complement strand
CTCTCCCCGTCGGCGTCGCGGACGCTGATGGGATGGATCCGCCGTCGTGCGCGACGAGAGCCGGTCGCCTATATCCTCGGACGCAAGGGCTTTCGGCGGATCGAGCTGCTCGTCGACCGGCGAGTCCTGATTCCGAGGCCCGAGACCGAGCTGCTGGTCGAGCTGGCTGGTGAACTCGCGCCCGAGGGGGCGGTCGTGCACGAGGTCGGCACTGGCTCGGGGGCGGTCGCGCTCGCCCTCGCCGAGGAGCGCCCGGATCTTCACATCACCGCCTCCGATGCCTCCGCCGAGGCGGTCGCCGTCGCGCTGATCAACCGCAAGCGCACTAACGTCGCGGTCGAGATCGAGGTCGCCGTCGATCTGCCGAGCGCTCGCCTTGGGGTTGACCTCGTGCTGGCCAACCTCCCTTATGTGCGCGCCGGCGACTGGGCCGGGCTCGCACCCGAGATCACGGGCTTCGAGCCCCGCTCGGCGCTGGTCGCCGGAGAGGACGGGCTCGAAGCGATCCGCGGGTTGATCGCTTCGTCTGAGGCGGGGATGCTGGTGGCGCTCGAGCACGGGAACGAGCAGGGCCCTGCGGTTCGCGCGCTGCTCGAGGATCCGCGCACGGCCCCCGACCTCGCGGGCAGGGATCGGGTGACGGTCGGGAGAGTCGGGTGAGCACCGATGGCCTGCGACTCGACCCGGACCGCGCGGCCGCCTTCGAGAGCTGCATCCGGTCGGGGGGAGTGGCGCTGTTCCCGGCGGACACGGTGTACGGACTCGCCTGTGACCCGCTCGATGCGGCCGCCTGCGACCGCTTGAACGAACTCAAGCAGCGCCCTCCGGGCAAGCCCGCGGCGGTGATGTTCTTCGCCCTCGATCAGGCTCTCGGACGACTCGATGGTCTTTCGCCTCGGCTGCGAGCGGCGCTCGCCCGGTTGTTGCCGGGCCCGCTGACGGCGCTTGTACCGAATCCATCGGGGCTGTTCCCGCTCGCCGGCCCCCCGGGCACAGACCGGCTCGGCGTTCGCGTCCCCGCGCTGTCACCCGCACTCGAGCCGCTGGCCGGGGTCGCGGTGCCGGTGCTCCAGTCGAGCGCGAACCGCTCCGGCGGAGCGGAACCCCGGCGGCTGGTCGACGTCGACCCGGCCGTACGCGCCGGAGTCGACCTTGCGCTCGACGGCGGCGAGCTGCCGGGCCACGCCTCGACTGTCCTCGATCTGACCCGAATGGACGAGGACGGCTCATTCGAGATCCTCAGGCGAGGACCGCTGTCGGCCGCCGATGTGAGGCGCGCGCTAGCCGGGTAGGACGGCAGGTGCGCTTGGTACGGTGGATCGACCCGAGCCAGGGCCGACCGAAAGCCGAGAATGCCGATGAGCGAGCTGCCCGAGGACTACTTCACACTTCCCGTCGCCGACATCGATCCCGAGATCGCCGAGGTCCTGGGCGCCGAGCTCGAGCGCCAGGAGCAGACGCTCGAGATGATCGCCTCGGAGAACTTCGTACCCCAGGCGGTGCTCGACTGCCAGGGGTCGGTGCTGACCAACAAGTACGCCGAGGGCTACCCGGGAAGGCGCTATTACGGCGGGTGCGAGCACGTCGACGTCGCCGAGCAGCTCGCGATCGACCGGGCCAAGGCACTGTTCGGCGCCGAGCACTGCAACGTGCAGCCCCATTCCGGTGCCCAGGCGAACGCCGCGGCCTTCCACGCGGTCCTCCAACCCGGGGACAAGATCCTCGGCATGAAGCTCGCGCACGGCGGTCATCTCACCCACGGGATGAAGATCAACTTCTCCGGCCGGCTCTACGACATCGCGGGGTACGGTGTTCGTGAGGCGGATTCTCGAATCGACATGGAGCAACTCGCAGAGCTGGCTGCCGAGCACCGCCCGAAGCTGATCCTCGCCGGGTGGTCGGCGTACCCGCGCGAGCTCGATTTCGCCGCCTTCCGGGAGATCGCTGACTCGGTCGATGCACTCCTAATGGTCGACATGGCTCATTTCGCGGGCCTGGTGGCGGCCGGTGAGCACCCGAGCCCGATCCCGCACGCTGATCTCGTCACGACGACGATCCACAAGACGATCGGTGGCCCGCGCGGCGGGATGATCCTCTGCCGGGAGGAACTCGCCAAGAAGGTCGACTCGGCCGTCTTCCCCGGCCAGCAGGGCGGACCTCTGATGCATGTGATCGCCGGCAAGGCGGTTGCAATGCGGATCGCGGCGACAGAAGCTTTCCGGGAGCGGCAGCGGCGGACGCGGGTGGGTGCCGCGGCGCTCGCCGAGGAGATGGTCACCGGAGGGGTAAACGTTCTCACCGGAGGCAGCGACGTCCATCTGGTGCTCGCCGACCTGCGTGATTCAGACCTCGACGGTCAGCAGGCCGAAGACCGGTTGCACGAGATCGGGATCACCGTCAACCGAAACGCCGTTCCGTTCGATCCGCGCCCGCCGGCCGTCTCCTCCGGCCTGCGAATCGGGACGCCGGCGCTTGCGACCCGCGGTCTTGGGGTCGGCGAGTTTCACGACATCGGACAGATCATCACGTCCGCGCTGACCGGCGATTTCGACGATCCGACCCAGCGCGGCCTGCGCGAGCGGGTCCACGCGATCGCCGCCGCGTTTCCGCTCTACCCGCAGCTCTCCGCGAACACCCCGCTCGCGCGGGCGTAACGGGGGCAGGCCGTAGGCGAGCCCGTCTTCCAGCTCCAGGGTGTGACCGCCAAGCGCGGCGGCCGGATCGTCCTCGAAGCGCTGGACATCGAGATCGGCGAGGGAGCGACCGCGGTCGTCGGTCCATCGGGCGCCGGCAAGTCGACGCTGCTGAGGCTGCTCAACCGGCTTGCCGATCCGGACTCCGGCCGGGTGCTCTTCGGGGGCCGGGATCTGCGCGACCTCGACCCGCTCGAGGTCCGCCGTCGCGCGGCGCTCGTTCCCCAGCTGCCCGCGCTGCTCGGCGGGACGGTCGGCGACGAGGTCGGTGCGGCGCGCCGTTTCTGCAGGCAGGCGCCCGAGCCCGATGTCGAGGGCTCGCTCAGTAGGGCCGGTCTCGACCCGGGCTACGCGACCCGGCGCAGCGATCGACTGTCGGTCGGCGAGGCACAGCGGGTGATGCTCGCGCGCGCTTTGGCGCTCGAGCCTGAGGTCCTGCTGCTCGACGAGCCGACCTCAGCCCTCGACGCGGCCGCCCGTGATGAGATCGAGTGGACGCTCCAGAACCTCGAGACCGAACGCAGCCTGACCGTGGTCCTCGTAACCCACGACCGTGCGCAGGCCAAGCGGCTCGCGACGCGGACGATCGAGCTCTCGACGGCGATCCCGGCCGGGGAGGGCTCCCGATGATCGGCGGCGCGGTGACGCTCACCGAGCTCGGGGTGATCCTGATCCTGGTGGCGGTCGCCATCGCGCTGTCCCGGTATCGCTCGGTGGACCTCGAGCGGGACTTAATGCTGGCGGTGGTGCGCTCGTTCGTCCAGCTGAGCGCACTGGGATACGTCATCCAGGCGATCTTCGACTCGGAGAGCATTTGGCTTGTGTGCCTGCTGCTCGCCGCGATGGTCGCGTTCGGGACCTTCACGGCCGGCCGACGGGCCGCGAGCGTGCCTGGGCAGTACCCGATCATCCTCTTCGCGCTCTCGCTTGCCGCGGCGCTGACGCTCGGGCTGATCGTCGTGCTGGGTGTCTTCCCGCCGACCCCGCGCTACCTGATCCCGGTCGGAGGGATCGTGATCGGCAACTCGATGACAGCGATCGCCGTGTCGCTCGATCGACTCGGCGACGAGGTGCATCGCGCCACCGGCGAGCTCGAGGCGACGCTGGCGCTCGGCGCAACTTGGCGACAGGCGAGCACGGGCCTGGTCGCGCGCAGCCTGCGCTCCGCGATGATTCCGCTGATCGACCAGACCAAGACGACCGGGCTCGTGACGCTGCCGGGCGCGATGGTCGGGATGCTCGTCGCCGGAGCTGAGCCACTCGAGGCGGTCAGGCTGCAGCTGATCCTGCTCTGGAGCCTGCTCGGCAGCGTGGCGATGGCCGCCGTGATCGCGACCTCGCTCGGATCACGCGGGTTCTTCACACCGGCGCATCAGCTGCGTGACCTGGAGCGCCCGGCCGAGTAAGGGGGCGAGGGTCCGGGCGCCACGCTCGTCGGCGGGATACGCTCGAACAATGGCCGAGCTCGAGCCCTTGGCGGCGTTCGTCGCGGCCGCTGTCGTCAGCCTTGCGCTGACGCCGCTGGTCGGCTTGCTTTCAGTTCGGGTGGGAGCGGTGGCCGAGCCGACCGAACGGGGAATGCACGAGGTTCCGATTCCATACCTGGGCGGCCTCGCGATGCTCGCCGCGGTGCTGATCACCGGGTTCGTCTTCCTGGGAGGCGACGCCGAGATTCGCGCGGTTCTCTACGGGGCGCTCGTGATCGTCGCGGTTGGGGTGGTCGACGACGCGTTCGATCTTCATCCGGCACTGAAGCTCGCCGGCCAGGTCGGCGCGGCGCTGATCCCCGCGCTGAACGGGACGCTGGTCACCGACATCACGCTGCCGTTGCTCGGGACGGTCGAGTTTGGCGCCGCGTCCGTTCCGCTGACCGTCTTCGGCATCGTCGCGCTGATGAATGTGATCAACCTGATCGATGGGATCGACGGGCTGGCGGCCGGGATCTGCACGATCGCGGCGGTCGCGTTCGCGC